>CAZKWG010000970.1:0-2610 GCA_964556105.1 uncultured Enterobacterales bacterium
CCGGCGGCGCCACCCTGCTCAGCGCGCGGTCCCTGGAGGGCGAGCCGGAGGCCGCGGGCGCCGCCCTCGAGGATCGAGGCTGGTGGCACCTCGGGGCGTCTCTCCAGCCGATCCGCCTGCTGGGGAGCGGCCCGCCGCCGCAGGAGGGCCCCGGCGGGCGGCGCGTGGAGACCCCCGACGCGAGCGCCGAGCGCGCGCCGCTGATCGGCCGGGCGGCGGAGCTCGCCTGTATACTAGATATACTAGCCGAAGGTGTGCGGCTTCTCACCCTGCTCGGGCCGGGCGGCATCGGCAAGACGCGGCTGGCGCGCGAGGTGGGCGAGGCGCTGCGCGGCCAGGGGCCGACGATCTTCTGCGCGCTCGCCGAGGCGCGCACCGAGGGCGCGGTCCTCGGCGCGGTGGCGGCGGCGCTGGACGTCCCGCTGAGCGGCGTGAGCGGCGGAGAGCAGATCGGCCAGGCCCTGCGCAGCCGCGGCGCCACCCTCCTGATCCTGGACAACGCCGAGCAGGTGGTGGCCGAGGTCGCCCTGCTGGTCCGCCGCTGGCTGGAGCGCTGCCCCGCGCTGCGCGTCCTGGTCACCAGCCGCGAGCGCCTGGGTGTGCCCGGCGAGGGCGTCCTGCCGCTGGGGCCGCTGTCCCCCGAGCACAGCCTGGCGCTCTTCGAGATGTGCGCATCTTCGGCGTTGCAAGAAGAGGATCGGGCGCATCTGCCGCGACTCCTCGAGGCCCTCGGCGGCCTCCCCCTGGGCATCGAGCTGGCGGCGGCCTGGGCGGGCGAGGGGGCGCTGGAACATCTGAAGAGGCAGATCTATCTGAATTCTCTGGCCGCCACCTTCGAGACGAGCTGGGGCCTGCTCGCGCCCGAGGATCAGGAGGCCTTCCTGCGCCTCTCCGTCTTCGAGGGCGCGCTCACCCTGGAGGCCGCCGAGGGGGTGCTCGACGGGGCGCAGGACGGGCTGGAGCGCGTGTTCTCCCTGGTGGATCGCGCCCTGCTGCGCTGCCAGGTCGAGGACGGGCAGACCCGGCTGGACATGCTGGTGCCCTTGCGGGAATTCGGTCGGGCGAAGATCTCGGGGTCTCCGGGCCTCGAGGAGGAGGCGTTCCGCCTGCACGCCGCCTTCTACGCCGGCATGGGAGCGCAGGCGGCGCTGGACGCGCTGGACGGCCAGGAGGGCGGCGCGCGGCGGAGCGCCCTGGCCGCCGAGATCGCGCAGCTGGAGATCGCCGTCGAGCGCGCCGCCGCGAGGGGCTGGGCGTGGCTGGTCGTGCCGCTGGCGCGGGCGGTGTGGGCGGCGCGGCGGGATCTCGGGCCCGTGCACGAGGGCTTGCAGGCCCTGGAGCGGGCGCGCGCCGCGGCGGGGGCGCCCGAGGGCGAGGCGCTGGGGCTGTGGGTGGACGCGGCCGAGGCGCTGTCCGCCCTGACCCGCTACGCCGAGGCGGAGGCGCTGCTTCAGGGGGCGCTCGCGGCGCTCCCGTCCGAGGGCGCGGCGGCGGCGCGCGCGCGTCTGCTGGCCGCGCTGGGCGTATGTCTGGAGGCGCGGGCGCAGTCCCGGCGCGCGCAGGAGCCCCTGGAGATCGCGCTGGCGAGCTGGCCGGAGGCTGGACCGCCGCGCGAGCGCCTGCAGGCGGAGTCCGCCTGGCTCCTGGTCCTCGTCAGCCTCGGCCGTGGGGACGAGGCGCTGGCGCTGTGCGAGCGCGGGCTGGCGCGGGCGCGGCGGGACGGCAGCCGGTGGGGAGAGGCGCAGCTCGGCATGCGGCGCTCGCTGCTGCTGGACGCGCGGGGAGATCACGTGGAGGCGATGCGGACGGCCGTCCAGGCGAGCGCGCTCTTCTTGAGCCTCCAGGACCGCCGGGGCGCGCTGCGCGCGGATCGTGCGGTGGCCTTGATCGCGCAGTCCACGGGCGACGTGAGCGTCGCCGCGGCGCAGATGGCCGGCGTGCTCCAGCGCGCCCGCGCCCTCGGCGATCTGGACATGGCGGTGCGCATCCTGAATTCGGTGGGCTCGACCCGGCTGGGCGTCGGGGACTACGCGCTGGCGCGCGCGGCCTTCGACGAGGCGCTGACCCTGGCGCGCGCGGGCGCTTACGAGTCGATGACGGCGATCATCCTCAACAACCTCGGCCTGGTGGCGCTGCTCGAGGAGGATCTCGACCGCTGCGAGGCGACGCTCGCCGAGGCGCGCGGCGTGCTCGCTCGCGTCGAGAGCCCACGACACACGGCGGTCAACCAGCTCTTCTGGGCGCGCCTGGCCATGGCGCGCGGTCAAGAGCGCGCGGCCCTCGACCTGCTGGACGGCCTCGCCGGCGCGCTGACGGATCCGCAGTCGCAGGGCTTCATGCTCGGCTTGCGCGGCCTGGCGGAGGTGCGCCTGGGGGAGACGGCGCCTGGGCTCGCCCACCTCGGGGAGGGGGTCGCGACGCTGCGCACGATCGGGGACACCCTGAACCTGGCCTTCGTCCTCTGCCTGCTCGCCGAGGCGCAGGTCCTGGCTGGCCTCCCCGCCGAAGCGCTCGCCGAGGCCGAGCGGCTCGCCGAGACCTTGAACCTGCCCCCGCGCGCTCAGGTCAGCGTCGCGCTGGCCGCTGCCCGCGCCGTGGTGAGGGGCGCCC
>CAZKWG010000971.1:0-2603 GCA_964556105.1 uncultured Enterobacterales bacterium
GCCGCAGCCGCCCGGCGGGCAATAGTCCTGGTTCTGCGCGCCGGCCACGCTGCTCTGCCACACGCTCGTCGCCTCGGCGAACGCGAGGGTGCCGCCCAGCTCCGGGTCCAGCAGCGCGCCGCCAGCCCCCGCGCCTCCGCCCGAGCCGGGGGCGCCGACGAGGAGGTCGGGTGTGCCGCTCCCGTCGAGATCCGTCCCGCCCGCGACGCTCATGCCCGCCCGATCCCCAGCCGCGGCGCCGCCGATTCGCAGGCTCGCCAGCGTCGCCAGCGCCCCGCTCGTCTCGCCAGGGCGCGACAGCACCGCCGCCTCGCCCGCGTCCACGTCGCTCAGATCTCCTCCGGGGATCCCGACGATCACCTCGGGGAGGCCGTCGCCGTCCAGATCTCCGGCCGAGGAGACCGACCAGCCCGCGTTGTCTTCTTCCTCTCCGGTCCAGCGCGGGAGGTCCGCGCCCGCCGTGACGCCGGCCGAAATCGGCCCCAGGACCAGGGACACCGCCCCGGCGTTCGCGCCCCCGCCGCTGTCGAAGATCGTGCTCAGCAGCGCGTCGGGGACACCATCTCCGTCCAGATCGCCCGCCGCGGTGACGAAGGCGCCCAGCAGGCCCGAGCTCCCCGTCCAGCAGGCCAGCCCGTCTGAGAGAGGATGGGTCCCCTCCCCTCCCCCTTCCCAGAGGCAGGCGAGCCCAGCGCCCCCGTCGTGATTGGGCGCGCCGATAAGCAGATCTGCGCGTCCATCCTCGGTCATGTCGCCGACCCCAGCCATGCCGCGGGACACGAAGGCGGTGGTCTGCTCCCCGAGCACGCTCAGCGCGGGCGCGTCGAGCGCGCCCGACCAGTCCGCGGAGGGCCCGAGGAGCAGGTAGGCCTCGCCGTTCCGCTCGTAGCCTTCGCTGCGGTAGTAGGCGCCGAGGAGCACGTCATCCTGGCCGTCGCCGTCCACGTCCCCGGCGCCGACCAGCGTCCGCCCGAAGCGGTCCCCCGCCGCCTCCCCGAGCCAGGTCGTGGCGGAAGCCCCTCCCAGATCCACCTCTCCTGCCCAGCGCGCCCGCGGCTCAGGCTCCTCGGGCTTCGTGGCGGTGTCGGCGGTCTCCTCTCCGCCCTTGTCGTCGTCCGTACAGCCCGCAAGGAGCAGGAGAAGAACGGACAGAGAACGGGATCCCGACATGCTCGCTCCGTGCGCTCGGACGCGCGCTGGTCTATATCAAGGACGGAGGGACGCTTGGAGCTCATCGACGAGCTGCGCGAGGCCGCGGTCAGCGTCCTCACCTTGCTGCTGGGCGGGGTCGGCCTCTCCGCGCTGATCGGCCACCTCATCTCCGGGCGTGGTGGGCTCGACGAGGCCCTCGCCGACAGGCGCGCGACGAGCTGGGCTCGACAGGCGCGCATCGCGGAGCGCCTCCCCGGGACCGTTCCGCTCGGCGCCATCCCGCGCGTGCGTCCCGAGCTGCTGGATCCAGCGTTCTCCGAGCCCGCGATGCTGGCCTTCGTCCAGCGCCTCATGGAGCGGGTCTACCTCGATCTCCACGCCGGGCGTCCGCTCTGCGTCTCCATCACCGAGGGCGCGCGAGAGAGCCTCGCCGCCGGGCCGCGCCTCGCCGCGCTGAGCGAGGTCCTCCCTGGTCAGGCTCGCCTGCTCGCCACGGATCGCAGCCCCGAGTGGCGCACCGTGGACGTCGAGATCACCGGCGTCCTCCTGGAGCGCCGGGAGGGCCAGGTGCTCCCCTGGCGGCAGTCCGATCTCTGGCGCTTGCGGCTGCGCGCCGACCTGCCGCTCCCCGACGACGAGCAGCTGACCGCGCTCGAGCCCGCGACCTCCCTCTGGGAGATCCTCGCCGTGCTCGACCATGAGCGGGTGCGCCTCGACCTGCGCCCTCCCGAGCTGCCCCCGTGGGGACCGCTCAGCGCGCCGCCCGAGCCAGGCGGCGATCTGGAGGCCCAGCGCGCCCTCCTCCTCGAGTCCCTCCCGCTGGAGGCCAGAGATCTCGAGACCTGGGCTCGGACCCTCACGCGCGCGCTCCTCGAGGGCCCAGCCGACCAGGCGGAGAAGGTGGCCATGGAGCCGCTGCGTCGGGCGCTCGGCGGATCGCTGGCCGCGGAGTCGCTCTGCGGCCGCACGCTGAAGGTGGAGGAGCTGATCATGGTCCAGGCCATCATCCTGGACCTGAGGCCACACCCCGCGGGGCTTCTATGGACGGCCCACCTCGTCGTCGAGGCGCGCCGTTGGCTGGAGGACGCGGCGGGGAACGCGTTGATCGGAAGCCGCGACCATCCGCAGCGGGGCGCGCTGGAGCTCCGGGTCGCCTGGGCTGGGGATGGCTGGCTCGCCTGGGAGCTGAGGCCCGCCCGTGGTTGAGCCGCCGCCGTGGCCCTCGAGAAAGTTTGCACGGAAAGTCCGTCGGTGTCTCCTTGACTATTCCGGAGATCAAGGCTCCTGGGCCCTGCCCGAGACCGGAACCTGAGACGATCTTCTTGACACCTCGGGAAGGCCCAGGTACATGGCGTGGGCTGCGGGGAACCCCCTCAGCGAATCTGCTCTTCACATCACGACGATGATGGCCTCGAAAAAAGTTCACGAAAGACTTGACGGTCTTCGAGAGC
>CAZKWG010000972.1:0-2600 GCA_964556105.1 uncultured Enterobacterales bacterium
GCTGGAGCGCAGACCCCCCCCCCACCGCCCCCTTCGGGGGCACCCCCCCCCCGGTGGGGGGTGGGGGCTGGGGGCGGGCCCGGCTCCCTCCCCCCTCGTGGGGGAGGGTGGGGTGGGGGGGTGACTGCTCTCCAGCCGGCGGTGGGATTGCCCGGCTCCCACCGCGAAGAGACCCGCTCACCTACTCGATGTACCCCAGGGCCCGAAGCTGCTCCTCGTTGACCTCCTCGCTCCGCGCCGCACCCGCTGGCGCCCCCTCGAAGACGCGCTTCTCGACCAGATCATCGTAGCTGTGTGGCCCGACCCCCAGCGCTGGCGGCGCGCCCTCCCACAGCATCGCGGGCGCCTCGCCGCGCAGCTCGTGGGCGTCGGGCAGGCCGACCAGGGCCAGCAGCGTCGGCGCGACGTCGAACAGGTTCATCTCCGCGAGCTTCCGTCCTCTGGCGAGCCCCGGCCCGCTGGCCATGAACACGCCGCGGTCGTGGTGATCGCCGGAGAAGCCCTCGCCGGCGCTCAGGTACAGGCGCAAGGGCTCTCCGCCGACGCGGTCGGTCTGCAGCGCCGCGACGTCCAGCCCGTCCTCGACGACGGCCAGCCCGACCGAGCCCGAAGCGCCGGGCACCTCCTCCACCCGGAAGAGGGGCTGGCCGGTGCGCTCGACGGTCAGCGTCGAGAGCCAGGGGATCAGCCTCTCCCGCTCCGCGGCGGGGTCGGGTCCGAGCAGCTCCAACACCAGCTTGTGCCCGAGTCGGCTCAGGTCGGCGGGCCCGATCTCGGCGCGGACGCGCTCCAGCAGGCGCTCGGTGCGCGGCGAGAGGTTGTGACCCTGGCCCTGCCCCTCCATGGCCTGATGCCCATGATCGGAGAGCAGGACGACGCGGGCCTGGGGCCCGATGTTGGCGCGCAGATCGGCCAGGACGGCGTCGGCCTGCGTATACGTGTCGTGGATGGCCGATCCCCACCGTCTGACCAGCGCCGGATCGGTGTCGGGGAAGGCGTCGGGCTGGTGAAAGCGCCAGAAGCGGTGCGGGACGGCGTCGGTCGCGTAGTCGGTGAAGGTGACGACCTGAGGGTCTGTGTTGTGTAGGGTGTGGACGAAGACGTCTCTGTCCATCCACACACGAAGAATCTGCCCCTCGTAAAAGTCCCGGAGTGGATCGGGCGAGAGCTTCTGCAGCGCGGCCAGACGGGCGGCGGAGGCGAGGGTGGAGACGCGCAGGCCCCGGTTGGCCCCCTCCCAGGCCAGGGTGGGGAGCGAGCGGCGGGCCTGGACAGCCTTGCGCGCGAGGCGGCGGGAGAGCTCGATCTCCTTGATGAAGGACAGCTCGGCGGGCCAGGTCTCGGGGCTGGGGGCCAGCCAGGCGGGGACCTGAAACGCGCTCAGCCGGGTGGGGGGCCAGGTGACGAGCCACTTCCAGGTGCCGACGCGCAGGCCGCTGGCCTCCATCACGTCCCAGAAGCGGGCGACGCGGACATCGGTGGCATGCACCCGAAAGCCGCGAATTCCGTGCTCTTCCGGCGGGCGCCCGGAGGCCATGGTGGTCCAGAGCAGCGGCGAGAAGAGCGGCTCCATCGAGCGCAGCGTGGCCTCGACGCCCTCCTCGCGCAGCCGGGTGATGGCCGGGAGGTCCTCGGCCCAGGGGTCGAGCAGATCGTAGGTCGCGCCGTCCATCCCGAAGACCAGGAGCTCGACCTGGCCCGAGGGCTGGGGGCGCGGCCAGAGCGCGGCGAGCGCGGGGACGCTGAGCGCGGCCAGCAGGAGCAGGCCGAGCGGGGCGCGGGCGCCGGGAGCGGGTCGGCGAAGCAGGCGGCGAAGCGCGATCTCCAGCAGGAGACCCGCAAGGCTGAGCGGCAGCGTGACCAGGAGCAGGTAGAGGCCGGGCGCGTCCAGAAACCAGGGGTTCCGCGTCTGCACGAGCAGGGCGAGGAGCACGGAGAGCGCGGCGCCGAGGGAGGCGAGGGTCATGGAGGCTCTTAGCCCGGGCTCGCCTGGCGCGACAGGATCCTCAGCTGGGCGCGGCCGGGCTCACTCCTCGATGGCCTCGAAGAAGATGTCCACGTCGGTACACTCATAGGAGTAGCCGGGGCCGGTGGCCGGGCCGGTGATCAGCTCAATCACCCAGTTGGCGAACCAGTCGCTCCAGGACAGGGGCGCAGGCTCGGTGGGCGGTGGGCAGTCGCCCGCGGCGGCGGGGAGGGAGAGCGCAGACACGAGCAGCAGAGAGGCCAGGACACGCTTGGACACGCGACACCTCGACGCCGCCAGATGGGTTGTGGACGTGGGGAGGACGTCCGTTTTCGGCGGCATGGGGACACTACGGATGGCGGTGGGGGATGGATCATCTTCGCCACGACAAGAATGGCTGCCCGGTCAATCTCTGCGGTGTCCGGCCCCGATTCGCCTCGAGAGGGGAGGCGGTCGCGTCACCCCCCTCCCGCTCCCGCCGCCCGCCCAATGTACGCCGGCGCCGTCACGCTCCCCGTCGCGTCAGTCGTCTCGCCGGTGAGCAGATCGGTGACCTGCCCCGCGCCCTCGGGTAGGGTAGGGGCTCCCCAGAAGGCCAGCCAGCCGGCGCCGGTGTCCAGCAGGCGGCCACCCT
>CAZKWG010000973.1:0-2592 GCA_964556105.1 uncultured Enterobacterales bacterium
GGTCCAGGATGGGGTTGTCGTAGGGGCCGCCGACAAAGGAGATCTTCCCGCCCTTCTCCAGCACGAAGGAGGCGCCCAGGACCTCGACCGTGCCGCCCTCGGTCTCGATGGTGCCCTCCACCTGCGGCGCGCCGATGGTGCCCAGCACGTCGAGCTCGCCGCCGAGCTGCGCGTCCAGCTTCATGCTGGAGAGGGTGGCGAGCTGCTCGCCGTAGCCGGCCTCGGTCGGGACCTCCACCTTCAGGCGCAGGTTCGTCAGCAGGTCGATGTTCATGTCCAGCGTGAAGCGCTCATAGAGGGCCGGGCGCTCGCCCAGGCTGGTGGCGCGCACCTGCTCGCCGCCGCGGTAGACGGCGATGTCGGGGCTGAGCGAGAGGCTCGCGTTGGCCAGAAAGTCGTCCTTGGTCTGGATGATGCGCGTGTTCCCGAGGCGCAGCTCGCCGCTCAGCGTCAGGTCCGGCCACAGGCCGCTCGCGTGCACGTCTCCCGAGGCGGCGGCCTCCAGCGCGGTGGTGTCGCTGAACAGGAAGTCGGTGAGCGTCGCGCCCAGCGAGACGCCGGTGGGCGCGTAGTCCACGAGACGCACCTCGCCCGAGGTCGCCAGCTTGCCCTTGCGGGTGCCCCGGCGCGGGCGGGAGGTGACGTTGAGCTCGCGCAGCACGAGGCGGTCGGCGCGCAGCTCGGCGTCCAAGGTGATGTCCTCGTAGCGTACGCCCGTGTCCTCGATGGTCAGGCCGCCGCCGTACATCCTCGCCTGGAGGTCGGGGGAGGGGGCGGCCAGGGTGCCGGTGATGGCGCCCCAGAGCTCGATCTCGCCTACGGGCTCGCTGAGGCCGGCCCGCTCGTCGGCCGCCGCCGCCATCGGGATGCGCGCGTGGCCGCCGGCCCCGTCGCTGATCACCAGATTCAAGCGATCGTCGCTCAGCGCGGCCTCCAGGCCGGCCGCGAAGTCGCCCGCGAGATCGAGCTGCATCGGGATGAAGCCGTCCACGGCCAGCGCGCCGCCGTCCTCGATGTTGGCGAGGATGGAGAGGGTGTAGCCGTCTTCCACGGGGATCAGGCCGACATAGCCGAGGCTCAGCCCGACGTTCCCGATGCGTCCTCCCACCCACTGAAGCCCGCCGGCGACGCTCAGGTCGTCGATCTTGCCGCTCACCTGCAGGCCGCCCGCCAGGCTCCCGCTGACGCTGTCGGGCGCGCCGAGCATGGACACGGGCACGCCGAGCGGCACGACGTTCAGCTCGACCTCGCTCGCCCAGGTCGAGAGCGCGGCGAGGTCGGGCTCCGCCTCGCCCTGGAGGACCCAGCCGAAGACCTCGGACAGGCCGGTGCGCATCGTGCCGTCGAGCTGGACGCGCCGCACCAGATCGGCGTTCAAGGCGCCGTTCAGGAGGAGATCGCTCCCTGCGCGCGCCAGGTCGAGCTCGGCATGGAAGACCTGACCGCTCGCCTCGTCGCGCACGCGCGCGGAGGCCAGCACGTGCAGCTCCGGGTCGCAGACGTCCCCGACGGCGCGTAGATCGGCCGCGAGGCTCTCGAATGTGCCTGTCGCGTCCGGCACGATGCGCCCCAGATCGGCGCTCTTCACCGGCGCCACGAGGGCCCGGAGCGTGATCTCCTCTCCGCAGGGCAGCCGCGCGCTCCCGGCGGGCAGGCGGAGCTCCAGCGGCAGCTCGCCGCCCAGGGAGAGCAGCCTGCGGTCGTCGAGCCGGACGCCGCCGTCCAGGCGCAGCAGGTCGGCGGCGAGGGTCAGGGCCAGGTCCAGATCGACAGGGGCTTCGGTGCTTCCGTCCTGGCGCAGGCCCTCGCCGGCCAGCGTCAACGTCATCGCCGGCGCCTCCCCCCCGCTCGCCTCGAGCTCCGCCTTGCCGCTCAGCGTCCCCTCCAGGCCAGCGAGCGGATCGGCGGGGTCGAAGCGATGGGCGAGCGTGGCAACCCAGGCCAGGTCCAGGGCGCGCAGGTCCAGGGTGGCGTCCAGGTCATCGGGCACCAGCCGACCGTCCACCGTGATCCCCCCGACGCCCGACTCCAGCGCCAGGTGCACCCTGTCGGCCCCGCCTTCGACCAGGGTGAAGCGCGCCGGCTCGGGCGCGGTCCAGGTGGCGCCGGGGGTCGGGGTCATGGTCAGGGAGGCGAGCTCCCAGGTCCCCTGCTCCAGATCCGCGCTCAGCGCGGTCACGAGCAGCGGCGCCTCCGCCCCCTGAAGGTCGGCGTTGATGGACAGCTTCTGGTCCTCGATGCTCCCGCGGAGGGTGCCGCCGCCGCGGACCTGCGTGGGGAGCGCCAGATCCACCAGGGTCAGATCCCAGGAGCCCCAGGGCTCGCCGTCGCCGCTCATCCCGCCCCTCGCCGCGCCGTCCAGCGAGGCGAGGCTCAAGCTCCCGTCCTCGCTGGTCAGCCCGAGCAGGCTCAGGCCCGCGAGGTCCGCCGCCACGCCGCCGTCCTCCCGGACCTCCACGTCAAACTGGGAGTGGATCTCGGCGAGGTCGAGGCCGGGCGCCCCCAGGCCCCAGGCGCTCTGATCACCGCTCGCCGTGCCTCGACGAGTCCCTGGGAATGCTGCGCGTCATCAAGAAAGAGACGGCTCACGAA
>CAZKWG010000974.1:0-2582 GCA_964556105.1 uncultured Enterobacterales bacterium
CTGCTGATCCAGACCACGCCCATCGTCGCCATCGCGCCGCTGCTGGTGGTGTGGCTGGGCTACGGCCTGCCCGTCGCCATCGCCACCGCGGCGATCGCCAGCTTCTTCCCCGTGCTGACCGCGGCCGACGTCGGGCTCCGCTCCACCGAGCCCGAGCAGCTCGAGCTGCTCGAGCTCTACGGAGCCGGCTTCTGGCAGACCCTCTGGAAGCTGCGCTTCCCCGCGGCCCTCCCCTACCTCTTCGCCGGGCTGCGCACGGCCGGCGGCCTCTCCGTCATCGGCGGCATCGTCGGGGAATTCGTGGGGTCGAACGGCCTGCCGCCCAGCCTGGGCTACCTCGTGCTGCGGGCCGCGCGCACCGCCGAGACCGAGCTCTCGCTGGCGGCCGTGCTCTCGGCCAGCGCGCTCTCGCTGGCCGTCTACGGCGCCGTCCGCCTGGGCGAGCGGTGGGTTATCGGGCGCTGGCACGCTGGAGGCTCGTCATGAAAGTGTTCCTGCTCGCGCTCGGACTGTTCGCCTGCTCGGGCGAGCCCGCTCCCCAGAAGGAGGCGCCGGGCGCGCCGGCGCTCACCCCGATCCGCCTCGCGCTGAACTGGTTCCCCGAGCCGGAGTTCGGCGGCTTCTACGAGGGCGTGCTGAGCGGAGCCTACGAGAAGGCAGGCTTCGACGTGGAGATCCTGCCGGGCGGGCCGGGCGCACCAACGCTGGAGCTCCTCGCCAGCGGCAAGGCGGAGGTGGCGATCACATCGGCGGACGATCTGCTGCTGAAGCGGGCGAAGGGCGTGGCCGCCATCGGCGTCTGGCCGGCTTTCCAGCTCAGCCCGACCGGCCTCATGGCGCGGGCCAGCGGCCCGGTGAAGCGCTTCGAGGACATCCAGGGCGGGCGCGTGGCCCTGGAGGTCGGCGGCCCGCTCCAGCGCCTGCTCTGGCAGAAGTACGGCCTCGAGGGCAAGGTGGAGATGGTGCCGACCTCGGGGTCGGTCAGCGGATTCCTGGCTGATGAGGCGCTGATTCAGCAGGCCTACATCACGGCCGAGCCTTGCGCGGTCAAGGCGCAGGGGGTCGAGACCGTCTTCCTCAAGGCCAGCGACGCCGGCTGGAACCCCTACGCCTCGCTGGTCGCGGTCGCCGACCCCGCCCCCGCCTGGGCGCAGGCCTTCGTGACGGTCACCCACGAGGCCTGGAGCGCCTACCTGGCCGACCCCAGCCGGGCGAACGCCGAGATCGCCAGACAGAACCCGCAGATGACGCCCGAGCTGCTGCCCTGCATCACCGAGGCCCAGCGCCCCTTCGTCACCGGCGCGGACGGGCTCGGCGCGATGACAGAGGCCCGCTGGAACGAGCTGAATCAGAGCCTCGTGTCGCTTGGCATGCTCCCGGAAGGCAGCGTGGCAACCGGCGCGTACACCAGCCTGCGGTGAGAAGCATGGGCGTTGTCCTCCAACAACCGCCCTTCGCCCCTTGCAGAAATCTATCCGCCCTGGCATGATTGCGGGGCCGACGTGGTGGTCTCGCACGCGCTCGTGTTCCAGGCCGCTGGCAACCCCGAGCAGGACGACGTGAGCAGGAAGGGAAGTGGTCGAGCCGGCCTCCAAATTCACTGAGCTGAACTGTATGCGTCCGGGCTCCGCGCTCGCGACGGCTCCAGTCCCCGATTTCGGGCGGCTCGAGGCCATGGGCTATCGCATCTTCGCGCTCAAGGAGCTGCGGGTGATGAACACGGATCCGGACGTGCCGTCCCCGGATCCGGCCTGGCATGCTGTCGCGCTGGGGCAACAGGCGGACGTCGTGATCAACGGCACGTTCACCTATGATCTGCCGCAGCGCTTCCACATGAACCCGGTGGGCAGCGTGCTGCGCAACGGCGTGCTGGAGGCGGTCGGGCTCGACCGGGCGGAGCAGCGCGGCGGGCTGGCGGTGCTCTCGGACGGCACGATCGTCATCGGTCGCGGCCAGGGCAACGGAGAGCAGGCGATCCACGCCACGTTCAGCGAGGGCGAGCTGGCGGTGCGCGACTACATGGGCGGCGGCGCGATGCTGGTGGAGTACGGCCAGCCGGTCTCGACCCACGATCTGCGCGAGGTCCAGGGCTTCACGTCGGGCCAGGGCGGGATCAACGCGACGCAGCTTCAGCGCTCGGACCACACGGTCTTCGGCATCCGCCGCGGCCAGGCCTTCGCGATCTGGGCCCGCGCCAAGACCGGCCGCGACATCCGCAGCGACCTGCTGACCATGGGCTTCGCGGCGGTGGTGAAGTTCGCGGGTGGGTCGGCTGCTTTTCTGAGAGACAAGCAGGGCTTTCAGGCGCAGGGCATCAACTCGGTCGGCTTCGGGCTGAAAATTCGGAAGTGGTGACGCGCACTGGGCGGCGCGGCTGGAAGGCATTCACCCCCCCACCGCCGCTGCGCGGCACCTCCCCCACGAGGGGGGAGGGGGTGTGCGGGCCGCGGCGCGGCTGGAAGGCATTCACCCCCCCACCGCCGCTGCGCGGCACCTCCCCCACGAGGGGGGAGGGGGTGTGCGGGCCGCGGCGCGGCTGGAAGGCATTCACCCCCCCACCGCCGCTGCGCGGCACCTCCCCC
>CAZKWG010000975.1:0-2573 GCA_964556105.1 uncultured Enterobacterales bacterium
GCACGTCCAGGTAGTGGTCCTGGAAGGTGTCGTTCTGCTCCGGGTCGAGGACCTCGAGCAGGGCGCTCGAGGGGTCGCCCCGATAGTCCATCCCGAGCTTGTCGATCTCGTCGAGCACGAAGACCGGGTTGTTGGAGCCCGCCTTCTTGATGCCCTTGATGATCTTGCCCGGCAGCGAGCCGATGTAGGTGCGCCGGTGACCGCGGACCTCCGCCTCGTCGCGCACGCCGCCCAGGCTGATGCGCACCAGCTTGCGGCCCAGCGCGCGCGAGACGCTCTTGGCCAGGCTGGTCTTGCCGACGCCGGGGGGGCCGACCAGACAGAGGATCGGGCCCTTCATGTCCTTCTTCAGCTTGCGGACGGCCAGGTACTCGAGGATGCGGCGCTTGACCTTCTCCAGGTCGTAGTGGTCCTCGTCGAGGATCTTCGCCGCCCGATCGATGTCCATGTTGTCGTCGGTGCTGGTCGCCCAGGGCAGCTCGACCAGCCAGTCGATGTAGGTGCGGCTGACCGTGTACTCCGCGGCGCCCGGGCTCATGCGGCTCATCCGCTTGAGCTCCTTGATCGCGACCTTCTCGACCTCCTTCGGCATGCGGGCCTTCTTGATCGCCTTCTTGAGCTCCTCGAACTCCTCCTGGCGGTCATCGACCTCGCCCAGCTCCTTCTGGATGGCCTTGAGCTGCTCGCGGAGGAAGTACTCCCGCTGCGCCTTGTCCATCTCCCCCTTGACCTCGCTCTGGATCTTGTTCGACAGCTCGAGGACGTTGATCTCCTTGTTGAGCTGCGCGATCACCTTCTCCATGCGCCGCGAGGTCTCGAAGGTGTCGAGCAGCTCCTGCTTCTCCTCCACCGAGATCGTCAGGTTGCTGGCGACGATGTCGGCCAGCACGCCCGGGTTGTCGATGCTGCGGACCAGAAAGCTGGCCTCGCTGGGGATCTGCGGGCTCAGGTCGATGACGCGCTGCGCGAGCTCGCGGAGCTGGTTCATCACCTGGTCGAGCTCGCGCGGGTGCTCCGAGGGCTCCTCGAAGACGTCGACCTCGGCGCGCAGGTAGCCGCCCTCGCCGCCCCAGCGCCGCACGCGGATGCGCGCGAGGCCCTGGATGATCACCGAGAGCTTGTTGCCCGGCATGTTCACGGACTTGAGGATCTTGACCACCGTGCCGGTGGCGTAGAGGTCATCGACCCCCGGATCCTCGTTCTTGGCGTCGCGCTGGGCGAGGATGCCCAGCAGCTTCTCGTTCTCGAGCGCCTGCTTGACGGCCTGAAGCGACTTGTCCCGTCCTACGTTGATGGGGAAGGCCAGCACCGGGAAGATCACGGTGTTTCGGATGGCCAGGATGGGAAGGTCGAGGACCTTCGGGAGTGAGGTACCCTCGGTCTCTTCGGGCATCAGAACCTCATGGCGGGAAGGTGGGGCCCGGCTTCGCGGGAGCTGAGCAGCGCAGATTCATATACGCGTAGAAGCGCGCCGCAAGTGGGGGGCACGTACTACGCGCTCAGTCCGTGTCAGGAACGCGTGTGGAGGCGCGCAACCAGTCGGCCTCAATCACCGCGTCGTGCTCGCCCAGACGCGGCGCACGAAGCGCGGCGGCGCGGGGAGAACCCTCGAGATGATAGGGCAAGGGCACCGTGCGAACGGGGCGCCCGCCCTCCGGATGCTCGTGCTCGACCAGCGGGGCGCCCTGCAGCGCCTCGGTCACCGTGGAGATGGGCCCGGCAGGGACGCCCGCCGCGTCGAGGTCGGCCAGCCACGCCGCGGTGCTGCGGGCCAGGAAGAGGGGGCGCAGCAGGGCGTCCAGCGCCTCACGGTGCTGCACGCGCAGCGGGTTGGTGACGAAGCGTGGGTCGGCGGACCAGCCCGGCTGGCCGACGCGCTCGCAGAAGGAGGCCCAGAGCCGGTCGTTGCCGATGGCGAGGTTCACGAACCCGTCGGCGGTGGCGTACGCGCAGAAGGGGTGGATGCTCGGGTGGGCGTTGCCGATGCGGCTCGGCGCGCGCCCGGCGTTGAGCCAGGCGCTGGCGTGGTAGGTCAGCAGGGAGAGCTGCCCGTCCAGCATCGGCACGTCCACCAGCGCGCCCTGGCCGGTGCGCTCTCGTCGGTAGAGGGCCGCGAGGATGCCCTGCACGGCGTTCATGCCGGCCACCAGATCGGCGATCGACGCGCCACACTTGAAGGGCGGCGTGTCCCGGTCGCCGGTCAGCGTGGGGATGCCGGACATCCCTTGGACCATGAGATCGTAGCCGGGCCGGTCCGAGGCCTGCCCGAAGCCGGAGATCGCGCAGTAGACGAGTCGCGGGTTGCGCGCTCGCAAGGTCTCGTGCCCCAGCCCCAGCCGCGCCATGACGCCCGGCCGGAAGTTCTCCAGCACCACGTCCGCCACGTCGGCCAGCGCGAGCGCCCGCTGGCGATCGGCCGCCGTCTTCAGGTCCAGGGTGATCGAGCGCTTCCCGCGGTTGATGGACAGGAAATAGGTGCTGACGCCGTCCATGAAGGGGGGGCCGAAGCCCCGCGTGTCGTCGCCGCCGTGGGGGTCCTCGACCTTGACCACGTCCGCGCCGAGGTCGGCGAG
>CAZKWG010000976.1:0-2568 GCA_964556105.1 uncultured Enterobacterales bacterium
GGTGTCGGTGTCGGTGTCGGTGTCGGTGTCGGTGTCGGTGTCGGTGTCGGTGTCCGTATCGGTGTCCGTATCGGTGTCGGTGTCGGTGTCGGTGTCGGTGTCGGGCGTTCCGGAATCGCCGTTCCCGCCAGTCTCTTCGGGCTTCTCGGCATCACCCCCGCAGGCGGTGGAGAGCAGGAGGAGGAGAGCGATGGAGGTGGTTCTCAGCGTCATGGTGGCTCCGTGGCAAGCGTAGGCGCTTCTTCAGCCTGAATCGGCGAAGGGCGCCCAGTCTAACCTTCCTGTGTGACGTTCCGGTTACGGGCCTTCCACGCGGCGAGGATGACGATCACCAGGATGAGGCTGATGAGGGTGGCCAGCTGCGGATGCACCTGCGCCGCGCGCTCTGGCGTGCCGCCCGAGCCCATGAGCTCCCGCGCGCGCCCGATGGCCAGGCTGATGCGGCCCATGACGGTGAAGCCGAAGGAGGCGCCGAAGCTCAGCATGAGGATGAGCACGCCGAAGCGGGACACGATGCGCAGGGGGCGGTTGTGCGCGGCGCTGAAGTAGAAGTGCAGCAGCGTGGCGCACAGCCCGGCGACCAGGAGCACGCCGGAGATGAGGCCCGCGCCGTCGGCCGCCATGTCGAAGAGGCCGTGCTCCCGGTAGAGCTCGCCCAGGTCCTGCATGCTCGCCGCCACCGGCGTCATCAGGTTGGCGTTGGCCTCGCCCGTCAGCTTCACGCCGGCGTAGACGGCGACGATGAAGGCGATGGGGATGCGCGCGACCCAGTCCAGCTTCCGGCTCAGCTTGAAGAAGAGCAGGATGATCAGGGTCAGCGGGATGAGCGAGTCCAGCTGTCCGGCGCTCAGCTTGTTGACCAGGTTCGGCTCGAAGACGTTGTACCACTGCTCGATGATGCCGATGGCGATCGAGACGCCGAGGAAGATGTGCTCGGCGAGCTTGTAGATGGGGTTGTCCTCATAGAGGAAGGAGAGGATGCAGACCGTGAGCAGGATGCTCAGCCAGGCGCCGATCAGTTCCATGGGCGTGAGCATGCTCAGGACTCCCGTCGCGTCAGGAAGAAGGCCACGTTCCCGATCACGATCAACCCGATGATGTAGAGGTGTCCGAGGTTCAGGACGTCCACCGCCTCGGTCGCCAGCAGCCGCATCCCTGGCGGGACCTCGCCTTTGAAGACGAGCTTCTCGTACTGCGCCGAGCCCACCATTCCAGCGCTCAGCCCGACGAGCTGTCCGGACTTGTAGAAGGGGATGTACTCGGGGCCGCTGACCGCCGTGGTCGCGCTGATGATCCGCAGGCTGTACTGCCCCTGCACCTGCAGCACGTACTCGCGCGTGCCCGGGTTGCCCGCCGAGACGTTGACGATGAGCGGGAAGTCCTTGAGCGCCCGAATCCCCTCCATGATCGGCAGGTCGGCCACTTTGCGGCCCTGCGGATCGGTGGGGAAGGTCTTCAGCATGTCCTCGCCGATGGACTTGACCGCGACCTCCTTGCCCGACTTGTAGCCGAGGAAGGCCCAGTCCGTGCCCTCCACCTTGTTGTGCTTCGTGGCGATCTCTCGCATGATCGGCAGCACGAAGGGCGGGGCGGTCTCCCACAGGCTGATCATGACGACCCGGACATCGCCCTCGAAGAGCTGGTGCAGGGTGGCCCGGTAGAAGGGCTCGAGCTCGGGCGCCGAGCTGGGATCGAAGTCCGCGCTGAGCAGCACGCGGTCGCCGGGCTTCAGGTCGTCGATGGCGGTGTAGATGGACTGCACCTGGCTCTCGACCTTGAACGGCAGCCCGAGCGGGTAGAGCATGGGCAACACGATGGAGAGAGCCATCCCCAGGAAGACCCAGCGGCGATCGAGGGTCTGGATGCGCTCGAGGAGCTTGATCATCTCATTCCCCCAGGTGGCTGCGCTCGAGCCCGAGGATGACCCGGAGCCCGGTGGAGATGGCGCCGAGCGCGGCGCCGATGAAGATGGCGCGCTTGGCGGCCACGTTGGGGACGTCCATGATCCAGCCGACGATGTGGGGCAGGTCCTCGAAGAGGTAGCCGCCGAGCGGCGCCTTGCCGAGCATCACGATGATCGCCGTCCCGAGCAGCAACCCCGCCTCCAGGTTGCGGGCGCGGAAGGCGCGGAAGGCCGCAGACGCGATGTAGAACGCCAGCAACGCGAACATCGTCGCGGCGAGCGGCGTGTACATGGAGTCATAGACCCACTTGTACCAGGCGCCGGCGTCCTGGCGCTTGTCGTCCTCCAGGAAGCCGACCACCAGCGTCCCGATCAGCGAGACGAACATGACCAGCTTGTAGCCCCAGTCGCGCTCGCGCCGCAGGATGCGCGGCAGGTTGACCTGGAGCAGGTTGACGATGCCGAGCAGGTAGGCCGCCGCGGCGAGCAGCAACCCCCACTCGAGGATGTCGGCGGTCAAGGCCCGGTAGGCGTGGTGGGGGATGAAGAACTCCCCTACCATGAACAGGCCGAAGACCAGCGTGATGATGAGCGGGATCGTGCGCTTCACGGCGTGCTATCCCTCCCTACTCGGAGATGGTGAAGAGCTGCACCAGGAAGTCCTG
>CAZKWG010000977.1:0-2559 GCA_964556105.1 uncultured Enterobacterales bacterium
GCTCGCCGCGCCCGCGCTGGAGACCCAGGGCTGGCTGGCGGCGCTGCAAGGACAGGCGGGCCGGCTGCCGCTGGAGGCCGGGGCGCGGGTGCAGGTGGAGCCCGGCCGCAACCCGCCCGTCCAGCTCGTGCTGGAGCGCCTGACCCCGGAGCGCGCCCGCCGCAGCGTCGAGCTCTTCGCCGAGCTGCTCGCCACCATGCCGACCCCGCCCCGCGCCTGCGTCCGCTACGAGGGCTGCGTGGCCGGCACGTCCCCCCGCCACATTCAGGTTGTCGCCGCCATGCGCCGCTACTTCTCCGGCGAGGCCTTCGTCGCGACCCAGCACGAGGAGGTGGTGGAGCTGGTGTTCCAAGCCCCGGACGCCCGCTGGCGGGAGGCCGCGCGGACCGCCGACTTGCGCAGCACCTGAGCATCCTCTAGAGTTCAGGAGGAGGTTGCCTATGCGCACGTCCTGGCTGCTCCTCGCGCTCCTGACCCCGGCGATCCTGCTCACGAGCTGCCGCCCGGTGTCGCTCACCCACGTCGAGAGCTTCGGCGAGGCGGCCAACACGCTGGCCGAGAGCAGCGACGAGGCCTTCGCCCTGATGAACGCCGCGGGCGCCGAGCAGGCCGCCCTGGCGCTGGCCGTCTTCCCGCCCGCCGACGAGACCGAGGCCGGGAAGCGGTGGGAGGCCCTGGACCGGGCCCTGGACGAGGGGCTGATCCCCCCCGCTGGTCTCGCCGACCGCCAGGCCCTGCTCGGGCAGCTCGGCAGCTATGGCGGCTCGCTGGGCGCGCTGGCGGGCGCCGATCTCGCGGCCGAGCTCGAGGAGAAGAGCGCCGCCCTCTTCGAGGTGATCATCACCCTGAACGAGCGGGTGGCCGACCTCGCGGGCCAGGAGCCGGCCCTGGGCAAGAGCGCCATCCTGGGCGTGCAGCAGGCGATCTCCACCGTGGGCGGGGCGCTGCTCGAGGGCAAACGCCGCAAGAGCCTGGCCGAGCTCATCGTGGCCACGGATCCGGTGGTGCAGCAGGCGGCGAAGCTGCTCTCCACGGACCTGGCGCCGGATGGCCAGCTCGCCAAGGCCACGCACGAGATGCTGAGCAACCGCATCAGCATGTTGCAGTTCCACTACAACAGCAAGGCGAGCGCCGCCGACTGGACGCTCGAGGATCGCGCCGCGCTGGTGGACCGCATCCGCGCGCTGCACACGGAGCGCGATCAGGTAGACGACCTCTACGCGAGCGCCTCCGCCGCCGCGACCGCCATGGGGGAGGCCCACGCGGCGCTGGTGCTGGCGACCCAGGACAAGAGCATGAGCTCCGAGGAGTTCGTCGGCGCGCTGGGGAACTTCACGAAGTACGTGTCCCGGTTGAATTCTGTTCGAGAGCGGCTCAGCGCCGCCAGCTCGGACTGAGGCGAGGATAGGACGATGGAGACGCTCGACCAGCAGCTCACCACCCTTCTCGAACACTACAACCGCCTCCTGGGCCGGATGATGGACATCCAGAAGGCGCGCCAGGTGCAGGAGATCATCGACCGCCTGCTCGAGGTGCGCCGCGCGATGGTGCGGGCCTCGCTGGAGGCGGGCACACCCGACTACCAGAAGGTGGTCCGCGCGATGGACGAGGCGAACGCCTCCGCCGCATACACGTTACAGAACCTGTCGAATTTCGCGCTCGGGCTGGAGAAGGCCACCGCCGCCGCCACCGCGCTGGACAGCCTGCTGGCCGAGGCGTCGGGCGCCCTCGGCTGAGGCGCCGGGGAATGCTCGCGGGCGCCTGGGGGTATGATCAGGCAGAACCCCCCGCTGTGGAGACCACGATGTCCCGCGCCCGCCTCGCCGCCCTGCTCGCCTGCCTCCTCGCCGCGCCCGCGGCCCTCGCCGACACGCCGCTCGAGCTCGTCCCGCGCAGCAGCGGCTACAAGACGAAGTCCATCAGCGTCCCCACCCAGGGCGCGGCCATCACCACGGCGGACTTCGTCGCGGCGATCATGGACTGCAAGAACTACCCGATGACGGCCACCTATATGGGCGTCAGCGCGCTCGAGGAGTGCAGCACGCTGGAGAAGCGGGCCGACGGCACCGTCGCCATCTACCAGCGCACCGGCGGCGCGATGGGCGTCTCCAGCCGGCAGTACGTCCTGCTGCTCAAGGTGGTCAAGCAGACCGACACGCAGGTCGAGATCCAGTGGGACCTGGTGAAGAACACGGTCACCAATGGCGTCTATTCAGGTCCATTCGCCGACAAGCTGAACAAGGACAAGGACACGGTCTACACGCCGTACAACAACGGTGGCTGGAAGTACGACAAGACCGCCGGCACGATCAACTACTGGGTCACGTCCGACCCGGGCGGCAGCCTGCCGGGCTTCCTGCAGACGGACGGCGCGGTGATGAGCTTCCCGAAGGAGCTGCTGCGCGTGCGCTGGGGCGTCGAGGCGGACTGAGCGCGGCTGGAGCGCTTCAGACCCCCCACCCCACCCACCCCCACGGTGGGGGGAGGGGGTCGGACGCGACGCGGCTGGCGCGCTCCAGACCCCCCCCCCCACCCCCCCCCCCCGCGGGGGGGGGGGGG
>CAZKWG010000978.1:0-2551 GCA_964556105.1 uncultured Enterobacterales bacterium
TCCTCGGCGTCGGTGTCGGCCGTCTCGCCCGTCTCGCCCGTCTCGCCCGTCTCCTCGGCGTCGGTGTCGGCCGTCTCGCCCGTCTCGCCCGTCTCGTGGTCGCCGAAGAGGCGATCGATGTCCGCCGCGAGCTCCTCCTTGGAGATGAAGGTGCAGCCGCCGAGCGGCGCGAGCGTCAGCGCGAGGGCGAGGCGCATCAGAAGCACCCGCGCAGCGCCAGCGCGCCAGCGGCGCCCAGCGAGGCCACGCCCGTGAGGACCGAGGCCGTGCCCGTCCCGTTGGTCAGGCTGGCGTGCTGCTCGAGCGCCTCCTGGCCGTCCTCCGCGCCGAGCTGGTCATAAGCCTCGGCGAAGGCCCGGTTGAACACGTACAGGCCCGCGCTGGCCCCCGCGAGCCCCAGCGCCCCGCCCGCCAGCCCGAAGCTGGCCTTCCGAGAGAGCCGCCCGGCGCAGCGCTCCTGCGGCGGCTCCACCGGCGGCTCCTGCGGCGCGGCGATCGCGGGCGGCGGCGCCTCGCAGACCGGGGTGGCCTCCCCAGGCGCGAGCGCGCGGGTCCACAGCACGAGGCCCGAAGAATTGCTGCATTGCAGCAAAGCGGGGAGCTCCCTCCGGAGGCCGCCGCCGGGCACGCCGTCCACGCTCAGGCTGGCGTTGGGTCCGGCCAGCGGCGGCGTGGCCGGGCTCAGGCTCAGGGCGCGCGCCTCCTCGTAGCGGGCGGACCAGTAGGCCTCGGGCAGGGCCCCGGGGAAGAGGGCGATCGTCGGGTCCAGCTCGAAGCCGGCGCGCAGCGCGCCGACCACCCGCTCGCGCGCGGCGGGGCCACCGCTGACGGCCGTGAGCAGGGCCTGGGTTCGATGCCACTCCGTCGCCACGGCGCGGCGCAGCGGCTCGCCGAGACACCCAAGATCCTCGTCCGCCGCCGCGACCGCCGCACGAAAGCCCGCCTCGTCCTGGCTCGCATAGCGAGCGCGCGCCTCGGCGAGGTGGTCTTGAAGGCTGGCGTTGTCACATCCGGCCCAGGCAGGTCCGAGCGCGACCAGCCACAGGGCGCCGAGGCCCAGCATGCGCGTGCTCCCTCTCCCGTGCAGGGCTCATGTAACCGGCAGCCGGGCGCCGTGGTGGCGGGCGCGGACGAGGGGGCGGCGCAGCCCGCTGGCGGCGGCTCGAGATGCCAGCCGAGCTTGTGCTATCGTCGCGTCACCCTCTTGAGGAGAAACCGATGTACGCTCGCCCGCGCTCTCTGCTCCTGGTGTGTCTCGCCGCGTGTGATCCGGGCCCGAAGCCCGAAGCCGCAAAGAACGCGGAGAAAACGGCCGAGGTGAAGACGGAGCCCGCCGCGCCCGCGTACTCCTGCCTCGCGTCGCCGAGCTGGTTGAGCCCGAGCAACGTGCCGCCCTCGGAGATCGGTAACGGCGTGCCTGTCGGCAGCGAGACGAACTGCGACTTCTACACCTTCGCCTGGCAGTGGTTCCTGGCGGACATGCAGCTCTCGACGAGCTCGCCCGGGGAGCGCATCTTCGAGACCTTCCGGGTGCGGGTGCCCGATCTCAAGGGGCCCCAGTGCTCGGACCCGACGCTGAAGGGCCGCGCCACGTTGGGCCGGGGACTGGCGGCGCGCGTGAACAAGCCGCAGAAGAATGACGGCGAGAACATCCTGCCCTCGGAGATGGCGCAGGCCACGGGCGACGCGCTCTACGACCAGGCGGGCAACGTCGTGCTGTACAGCCTGTACTACACGGACAACGAGTGCCAGGCCAGCCCGACGACCGGCTTCCTGCCCAACACGACCGAGATCAAGGCCTCCTGGCGCGTGATGTCGGCCTCGGACCCCCTGCTCTCCACCTATGTCAACGTCACGGTGGACGTGCCGGGCATGCCCTCCAACCCCGTCACGCTGGGCCTGGTCGGCTTCCACCTGGTCATCAACACGCCGAACCACCCGGAGTTCGTCTGGGCCACCTGGGAGCACAAGAGCAACGCGCCCGACTGCGTGAGCCCGCAGGCCACCCCGCCCGGCGGCTGGTCCTTCACCAGCGCCGAGTGCGCCACCTGCCTGGCCACCTCCACCACGGGCCCGGACGGCTGCTCCAGCTGCAGCTTCAACACGGACGTCAACACGAGCGGCGGCTCGCCGATCGTCGGCCCCACCGGCACGCCGGACCAGGTCTGCCGCGTGTTCCCCGACGGCGAGGACAGCACGGGCAGCAGCACGAACCGCGCCAGCATCGACGATCTCAACGCGCAGCTCACGGGGCCCGACGGCCTGCTGACGAAGCTGCCGGCCACCGACCCCCTCTCCGTGCTGCAGAACTACTTCCTGGTGGGCGCCCTGTGGACCGACGCCGGGACGCCCAGCCAGCCGGCGACCAATCAGAAGGGCTCGCTCCAGCTCGCGAACACGACGATGGAGACCTTCTTTCAGGCGGACGGTCAGAACTGCTTCACCTGCCACGACTTCGACCCGACCCAGGAGAAGGGGCTCTGCGTCAGCCACGTGATCGGTGACCTGATCTCCGGCACCAGCTGCGACTGATCTGCCACGCGGGCGCAGC
>CAZKWG010000979.1:0-2546 GCA_964556105.1 uncultured Enterobacterales bacterium
GGTGCCCGCGTCCATGTCCTCGTCGAGCTCCCAGGTGTGGCCGAGCGTGTCCGTCGCGCCGGTCCAGCTCGGGACATCGGGTGTGGGTTGTACCCAGGGCGTGCCCGCCACGCTGCCCTCGCCGTAGACGAAGCTCATGACGGGCTGGTCCTCGTCGCCGAGGGGGTCGGACTCCATCATGTCGGAGTGATCCTCGTCGTGGAGCTCGAAGCGCTTGCTCATCAGCCGGTAGGTCTCGCCGGGCTCGCCCGTGGCGTCGACGGCCACGATGTAGCGCTCGCCCGGGGCGACCAGCAGCGTGTCGACCTCGTAGGGCTCAGCCAGGAAGCCGCCGTCCGTGCCGACCACCGTGAGCGTGTGGCCCTCCAGGTAGAGATCGAAGAAGCGGGCGTTGGCGGCGTTGACCAGGCGCAGCAGCACGCTCTGGCCCTGGGTCAGCGCCACCTGCCGCTCAGACCTGCCGTTGGTCATCAGCACGTTCCCGAGCCGGCCCATGAGCTGGTTCATGTCCGTGTCGGGCGGCATGATCTGCCAGGTGCGGTCGTCGAGCAGGATGTCGTCGAGGACGAGCGGCAGCTCGCAGTCGGCGCGGCCCTCGTCGGCCGTGCGCACGATGATCCCGCCGTAGAGGCCGCGCTCCAGCGTGGTGTCGGTGTCCATGTGCGGGTGGTACCAGTAGAAGCCCGTGTCCTTCAGCTCCAGGTCGTAGGTGAAGCTCTCCCCCGGCGCGACCGGATCCATCATCTGCATGATCCCGTCCATCTCGGGGCTGACGCGGAGACCGTGCCAGTGCAGGGTGAGATCCATGTCGGTGTCGTTCGTGAAGTTCACGCGCAGGGTCTGGCCCACGGTCGCCTCGAAGAGCGGGCCGGGCACCGCGCCGTTGAAGGCGAGGCCGTCGTCGAGCGGCGTGCCGGTGCCCGGATCCCAGGCCAGGTCGGCGGCGCGCAGGTCGACCTCGACGATCGGCTCGGAGGGGTCGAGGTCCTCGGCGGCGGTGTAGCCGCAGACGTCGGGCGTCACGGCCACGCCCGTGTCGCCGCTGTCGGCGGGGCCGCTGTCGTCAGCGGGCTGGGTGTCTTTGCCGGTGCAGGCAGCGAGGAGGAGCAGGGGCGTCAGGCGCATGGAGTCCTCAGCGTCTCGAGTCGTGTCTCAGGTGAGGTCTATCCGAGCGCCGGCCGCCTGGGGGGCCGCGAACGCCGCGAGTGGGTGTGATCATCTGAATTACAGTGTGATCGAGCGCATCACATGGGCCGACCCGACGCGCCGGGTAATGCTGTACGCCAATGAGGAGATCGCACGTGCTCACCCTGCTCCTGCTCCTGGCCTGTACCGGCGACACCAAGACCGACGACACCTCCGACAACACCGGCGATGACAGCGCCGACACCGCGTCTGCCTGCGCCACGCTGAACTCCGGCGATGACTGGGATTTCAACGGCGAGTGCCCGCAGATGCGCACGCCCTGCGACATCGTCGTGGACGGCTGCTCGCTGACCATCGACTACGCCGCGGACGGCGGCATGACCATGGGGATGCCGTATGAGGGCACCATCGAGGGCGACACGATCACCTTCGCGGACGGTGACTCGGTGACCGGCTGCGTGGGCACGATCGAGGACGCGGACACCGTGTCGGGCACCTGCGACGGCGGGTGCACGTTCACGCTGCGGCGCTAGAGATCCTGAGGAGCGAGCCGGGCAGGCGACCTCAATCCGGGCTTCCCTCGATCTTCTCTTCGATCATGTCAGCGAGGGACTCCACGACCTCGCGCGTCCCTGCGTCCATGTCGGGATCCTGGAGCTGCCGACGCAGGTCTTCGAGCGTCTCGCGCTCCGTTGGCTCGATGCCGCCCCACGCGTCCATCAGCGCGTCTCGTCCCTCGTGATATCGCAAACCGAGGCGTTTCGAGATGTTCGTCTCCTCCTCCTGGGGCGGCCAGTCAGCAGGACTGGCGGTGATCGCCCAGTACCGACGCGAGCTGCCCTCCTCGCTGACGAGCTGTCCCTGGGCGTACCAACCCTCATCCGTGTACTGGTCTGTCCAGGCCGTGCAGCCTCGGAGGAACCCTTTCACCAGGTCGCTGTTGTCGTGCCGTTCCAACCAGAGCAGGCAGGGGGGCTCAGCGCAGTCCACCCGAGCGACCTCCAGGGGGAGCCCACAGTCCGCGATGGCGCGCTCGGCGTTGGCCTGGATCGCAGCCTGCGAGCGGTACTCCTGAGCCCAGTCCGCAGGAAACGGCTGGGGCAGGCCCTCGCGCTGGACCTGGTCCATGCGAGCGGCGAGCTGGCAGGCGGCGAGCTCCTTCTGGAGCGCGTCGATGTCCGGCGTGAGCGGTCGCGGAGCGCGCGCGCCGGGCGCCGCCAACGAGGCGCGTGCAGCCGGAGGGAGCGCCGAGTCCGTGCGCGGGCCGGCGACATCGCGCCACCAGGCGCCCAGCGCGAATCCCAGCGCCGTGCCGATGAGCGTTGAGAGGATGAGAGGCCGTTTCATCGCTCGAGCATCGCACAGCTGGCGTTCCAACACCAGCGCGGATCGCCGCGTGG
>CAZKWG010000980.1:0-2537 GCA_964556105.1 uncultured Enterobacterales bacterium
CCTCGCTCGCGCCGACGAACAGGCCGCCGATGTCGAAGATCCCGCGGCCCAGGGCCTCGCCGTACTTGCCCTGCTCGACGGACCGCTCGTAGGGGTCGAGGATCGCGCCGCCGACGCCCTTCCAGAATTCCCAGTCCGCGCTCAGGTCCTCACCCGCGACGTCGAGCGGGTTGCGCCAGAAGGTCTCCTCCAAGGTCTTGTCGTCGGGGTGCGCCAGGTCCGTCGTCAGGCCGAGCTTGTTCAGCCCGAGCGCCTCCACGGCGTCCAGGAAATCGGCCACCCGGTCCGGGGGGCCAACCCGGTGGGCCCTCTTCGTCTCCGGCGTGGTCGGGTTTGGGGTCGTGTCAGGGGTCCCTCGGTCTTCCATCTGTCACCTCCGCGCTCCGGGGGGTCGGAGCTGAGGGAGGTACACAGGGGGTCGCGCGGTCTGAACCAGGGTGATCAAAGATTGGTTCGCCCCCGCGGACGGGGGCGCCCGGTCCGCGGAGGAGGACGAGGATGGCCTCCCGGACCACTGCGCGGGCGACCGGCGGGCAGACGGCGCCGCCGAGGGCAGCGACCCGCTCCCGCGCCTCGGCCAGCGCGTATGAGCCTGGCGCCGCGTCGCACCGGGCGAGGGCCGGGCGCTCCTGCCAGGTCGGCAGGGCGGGCAGCGCGGCCAGGCCGTGCGGAGCGAAAGTGCGGGGCACGAGGTCGCGGCGCCACGCGAGCAGGAAGAATCGTGCCCGCTGGTGCCACGCGCCGAGGTCGTCGGCGCTGACAAACCTCCACGAGCAGTCGTAGTCCAGGTCGCGCAGCGTGGTCAGCAGGAGCGGAAAGTCGCGGCTCCTCGCCAGCGGCGGGACGTTCTCGAACACGATCGCCTTCGGGGCGACCACGCCCACGGCTTCCAACACCTGGGGCAGCAGGTACTCCTCGTGTTCCTCGCCTGGGAGGTCACGACGGCGACGGCCCGCCGTGGAGCGTGGCGTACAGGGTGGGCCGGTCAGGAGGAGCTCGACACTTCGGTGCTCTTTGAGTGCGTCCGACGTGGCCTGGGAGCGGAGGTCGCCGAACACCCTGGCGCGGTTCCACCGGCCGATGAGGTGAGCGCGCACCCAGGCGTCGTGGTCGACGAGCACCTCAGTCCGCAACGCGACGTCTAGATCACGCGCGGCAGGGTAGGCGCCGAGGTCTAGCCCGCCGACCCCGGAGCAGATGGAGACGACTCGGATCGCGTCGCCCTTCGGGTGCGGCATCCGGATCCGGACGCGCTCGTCGGTCCATCCCTCTGGGAAGCCCATCAGCTCCTCGGCCGAGGTCGGAGAGACGACCCCGCCCACGACGCCGGAGACGTCGTGGACCACCTCGCCGCTCCGGTAGCGGTTTGTGCTGCCTCTGTAGTCGCGGCGGAGCAGGGTCGGGAGTCGCAGGAGGTCCCGTGCTCGTCGCTCGTCTGGGGAGAGGGGGACGACGGGGCCGGGCCAGGTCGCCCGGTGGAGCCGGTGGCCGGAGAGAAGTGAGCCGCAGGAGCGAAGGGTGGGCATGAGGGGCACCTCCGAGGCCAGCTACGACCTCGGTCGGCGTCCCTGAACCCGGTCAGCTGGGGAGCGCAAGGTCGGAGGGGCACCCCTGGGAGCAGGGCCCTCCGCCTCAGCTCACCTGGAAGGGCATTCGCGAGATGCCGATACGGTCCACGACCTCCCCGTGGTCGTAGACGGTCCGAACCATGTTCGGCTTCATGTGCCCGGCAAAGGCGACGACCCCCTCGTCCGTGGCGCTCGCATCCTACGCCCCCGTGGTTCAAACGATGGGGTCCACCCCTGCTTGTGCCAACGGAGATACGCCGTGAATATGCGTAGGGGGAGTCGAAGAGTTGACGCCACTGGCGGTCGGCGGAATTTCGGCGTCCTGAGGTAACAGGCTAAAGATGCGACACTTTCTGCGGGTGACGAACGCCTGGCAGCCGTCCGTCACCTTCGGCACCCCAACAGATGTCGCTCGGGCGGGCACAGGCACGTCTTGTCCGACCTCCGAGCTAGCCGACATGGCATGGGCCTGAACATAACAAATCCGACGTGGGCCTTGCTGGTCAATTACAAACATGGTACCAATCTATACCAACGAACCCAGCCGGAGCCCCCATGCCCGCCCCGACCTCGACCGCCGCAATCCGTGTCGCGCTCTACACCCGCGTCTCCACCGACATGCAGGCCAGCAAGGACGAGGGCTCGCTCGACACCCAGGAGGCCCGCCTCCGCGCCGCTGTCCTGTCCCGCAACGGCCCTGCAGAGATCACCCAGGTCTTCCGCGAAGAAGGCGCCAGCGGCAAGAACCTCGCCCGGCCCCAGGTCCAGCGTCTGCTGAACGCCGTCCGCAACCGCGAAGTGGACCTGGTCATGGTGACCCGCGTGGACCGGCTCTCGCGGTCGCTCCTGGACTTCTACGAGCTACACCGCCTCTTCGAGGAGAACAACGTCCAGTTCGTCAGCCTCAACGAGTCCTTCGACACCAGCACCGCCATCGGCCGCGCGATGCTCAAGCTGGTGTTGGTCTTC
>CAZKWG010000981.1:0-2536 GCA_964556105.1 uncultured Enterobacterales bacterium
GGACAGCGGCGATCTGCCGCTGGACGACGCGCTGCGCTTCTTCGAAGAGGGTGTGGGTCTGGTTCGCGAGTGCCAGGAGCTGCTCGACTCCGCGGAGCGGCGGATCGTCGAGCTGACCGAGACCCCTGAAGGCATCGTGCAGGAGAGGTCGCTCAGCTGACGTCCTGTGTGGTCGATGAGCGTACGCTATAGTAGTCCGCCTAGGTCATTCTCCTCTCCCTCGCTGGGGCCACGATGTTCGACACCGTTGGACAGACCAGGAAGCAGAGCGCCGCACAGCGCGCCGGCTCGTTCGCCGCGTCCCTCGGCATCAACGGAGCCATCCTCGCGGCCATCCTGCTCCTGGGAAGCCAGGTCGTCGAGAAGGTGCAGGAGAAGCCCCCCGTAGAGGTGGAGTTCTTCAACGCCGCTCCGCCCCCGCCCCCGCCCCCGCCGCCGGCGGGCAGCAGCAAGCCGAAGACCAAGCCGAAGGAGCCTGAACCTGAGGTTCAGCCGGATCCGGAGGCGCTCCCCGAGCCTGAGCCCGAGCCCGAGCCTCCCCCCGAGGAGGAGGCGGGCGTCGAAGGCGGCGTCGAGGGCGGCGTCGAGGGCGGCGTGGTCGGCGGTGTGGTCGGCGGCGTCATCGGTGGCGTGCTGGGCGGGCAGCTCGGCGGCACCGGAGTGCGCGAGGTCCACTGGTCCGAGATCAAGGCCAAGACGCGCGTGGAGCCGAAGTTCCCCGAGGCGGCCAAGCAGCTCGAGATCGCCGAGGCGGACTGCACCGTGCGCTTCGTCATCGACGAGAAGGGCAAGCCCGAGGACGTCAAGCTCCTCGCCTGCCCGAAGCCCTTCGAAGAGGCGGTCCTCGAGGCCGCGTGGAAGTGGACGTTCTATCCGATGAAGATCGAGGGCCGCGCCACAAAGGCGGGCTTTACGCTCAAGGTGAAGTTCCGGCTGAAGTAGGCCGCCAAGAGACCTCTCTCACCCCTATCCCTGACCCGCGCGCCGCCAGCCCGGGTTCCTTTGCGAGGAAGCGCACCGATGAATCTCTCCTTCCAGGAGCTCTGGACACACACGAGCCTGCCGGTCAAGGGCGTCATCATCCTGATCTTCGTGATGCTCATCTGGAGCGTCTACGTGGTCGTCGAGCGCCTGATCGCGCTCGGTCGCGCCCGCGCCCAGAGCCGGGAGCTGGCCGGAGAGATCGTCGGTCCGCTCTCGAAGAACGACGGGGCGGGCGCCATCAGCCTCGCCAAGCAGGACCGCTTCAAGGCGGCCTACCTCGGCCACCTCGTGACCGCGGGCCTCGGTGAGTTCGTGGCTCGCCCCGACCGCCACGGCGTCGAGGCCGTGCAGCGCGCCCTCTCCCGCGTGACGATCACGGAAGGCGCGGACCTGCGCAAGGGCATGGCCATCCTCGCCACCGTCGGCGCCACCGCGCCCTTCGTCGGGCTGCTCGGCACGGTCATCGGCATCATCAACGCGTTCAGCGTCATGGGCTCCTCGAAGAGCGTGGACCTGACCACCCTCGCGCCGGCCATCGGCGAGGCGCTGATCACCACCGCCGTCGGCATCTTCGTCGCCATCATCGGCGTCTGGATGTTCAACTACTTCACGGCGCGGATCGAGGCGATCACCAACGACATGGAGGTCTCCATCCAGGAGATCGTCGACTGGTGCGAGAAGCAGCTCGTCCTGCGCAAGGGCAGCTCGACCGAGGAGTCGACCGAAGAGATGGCGACCGCGACCCAGGAGGCTTGAGCCATGGGAATGCAGGTCGGAGGCAAGCAGGGCGGCCCGATGGCCGACATCAACGTCACGCCGCTCGTCGACGTGGTGCTGGTGCTGCTGATCATCTTCATGATCGTCACACCCATGCTCGCCTCTCCGGTGGAGGTCGTCCTCCCTGAGGCGAAAAAGGCCGACGAGGCGAAGGATCTGGGCAGCCGCGTGGTGGTCTTCGTCTCGCCCAAGGCCGAGCTCTACGTGGGCCGCGAGCCCACGGACAAGGACCTCCTGGTCCGGGACATCAACGAGGCGTTCAAGACCAAGGAGAAGCGTGAGCTGCTCATCAAGGCGGACTCCACGCTGAAGTGGCGCGATGTCCACGAGATCATGACGGTCATCAAGGATGGCGGCGTCCAGAACATGTTCCTCGCGACGCGTGACGCGGGCGAAGAGCCCTGAGCGGGCGGGAGTGGCGATGTCGGAAGACAAAAAAAAGCAGCCCATCCGCTTCAAGAAGGGCACCCCTGCCTCGAAGGACATCAACGTCACGCCGCTGATCGACATCGTGCTGGTGCTGTTGATCATCTTCATGGTCGGCTCGGCCATCCCCATCCACGAGATGGAGCCCAGCCTCCCGGACAAGATCGACACGGTCCAGCAGGAGGACATGCCCAAGGATCAGCTCATCGCCGCCGTCTATGAGGACGGGACGATCGCCCTGAACCTGCAGCCGATGAGCCTCGAGGAGCTGAAGACGCAGGTCTACAAGCGCCTCATGGGCAAGAGCGTGAAGGTCGTCTTCGTGGACGCGCACCCCGACGCCAGCTAC
>CAZKWG010000982.1:0-2534 GCA_964556105.1 uncultured Enterobacterales bacterium
ACGAGGGCTCCTGGGGCGCGCCCATCGACGCCGGCTGGTTCGAGGTGCGCGGCCTGCCCGCCGGTCCACACGCGGTGGAGATCGCCGCCAGCCTGGACGGGACGCGCTGGACCGAGCCGCCCGCGCGCCTGAGCTTCGTCGTCCCGCGGCCCTGGTACGGCCGGCCCGAGCCCTGGCTGGCGCTGGTCGGGGCGATCCTGGTGGGCGTCGTGGTGGCGCAGCGGATCCGCCTCATCCTGGCGATGCGCCTGTCCAACCTGCGCACCCGCATCGCTCTGGACCTGCACGACCACATGGGAGCCGGGCTCGGCGCCATCGGGCTGATGGCCGAGCTGCTCGCCCAGCCGGGGCTGCCCGCGGCCGTCGCCAGCGGGGTCTCCGCCCGCATCGCCGCCACCGCCGGCGAGCTGGGCGCCAGCCTGCGCGGCATCGTCTGGTCCTTGCGGCCGGAGTCGCTGTGGACGGACGAGCTCGGCCGCTGGCTCGGCGAGCGCGCGCGCAACCTGCTGCCCGAGCTGGACGCGAAAGGAGCGTTGGACATGCAGATCTCCCCGCGACGCGAGCCGCTGGACCTGGACGTCCTGCGGGCGGCGCAGCTCATCGGGCTGGAGGCCCTGCACAACGCCGCGAAGCACGCGGGCGCCGCCCACGTCCGCCTCAGCCTGGCGCCCGCCGGGAGCGGCTGGCTCCTCGAGGTGGAGGACGACGGCGTGGGCCTGGGCGAGGGCCTCGCCGCCCGCGTGGACGAGGGCAACGGCCTGCCTGGGATGCGCGCCCGCGCCGCGGAGATCGGCGCCACGTTGAGCCTGGGTCCTGGCCCGCGCGGCGGCACGCGGGTCGCGCTACAGTTCCAGCCCCGCCGCCGCGCGGCCTGGTGGAGGAGGTCCCCCTGACCCTGCGCGTCGCCATCGTCGAGGACAACGTCCCCTTTCGACGCTCCGTCGAGCTGGTGCTGCAGCACACGCCCGGCTTCGCCCTGGCCGGCGCCTACGGCTCGGTCATGGCCCTGGAGCGCGCCCTCGCCGACCCGGGCGCCTACGCCGCCGGCTGGAGCGTCGTGCTGATGGACCTCGACCTGCCCACCATCAACGGCATCGAGGGGATCCGCCGCGTCAAGGCCCGGTTCCCGCGCCTGCCCGTGGTGGTCTGCACCGTCTTCGAGGAGCCCGCCACCATCATCGACGCCATCGGCGCCGGGGCCGACGGTTACCTGCTGAAGAGCGCCTCCCTCCCCACCCTGCTCGAGCAGCTCGCCGTCGTCACCGAGGGCGGCGCGAGCCTCTCCGCCAGTGTCGCCAGGACCCTGCTCCAGCACGTCCGCCGCGAGGGCGCGCCCGGCGTGGAGCCCGCTCGTCTGGATCTCACCGACCGCGAGCGCGAGGTCCTGCGCGGCCTGGTGGACGGCCAGAGCTACAAGCAGGTGGCGGACAACCTGGGGATCAGCACGAACACCGTCCGCACCCACATCAAGGCGCTCTATCGCAAGCTGCAGGTGCAGAACGTCGCCGAGGCGGTGAGCCGGGCGGTGCGGCAGCGGCTGGTCTGAGCGGTTGATCTCAGACGAGGAGGTCTGGCGCTCCGCGCTCGGGCGTGCTCAGCTCCGCCGCCAGGAGATCGATGAGCGCGCGCGTCCGAAGCGGCAGGAGCTGCAGGGTTGGAAACACGACGTGGACCGGCACCACGCCTCCCCACTCGGGCAGGACGCGCGCCAGGCGACCTTCGCGCTCCATCTCACAGGTGTGAAAGCTCGGCAGAAAGGCCAGACCGAGGCCGCTGGCCGCCGCCAGGGCCAGCGCCCTGCCGCTGTTGGACGCCATTCGAGGCTGCACCACGACGGTCGTGGTCTCGTCTCCCCGCGTCAGCGTCCACTCCTCGGGCCGGGCATGCCCGGAGTAGACCACCGCCTGCGCCGCGCGGAGCCCATCGGGGTGGGTGATGCCCCCGAGCGCCTGAGCCGTCGCGGGGCTCGCCACCAGTCCCAGGCGGTAGGTGCCCACACGCCGCGCGAAGAGGTTGCTGTCCGCCAGGGGGCCGACGCGCACCCCCAGATCGTAGCGCTCCCCCACCAGATCCACATAGCGGTCGAGGTAGCTCACGCTCAACCGCACGGCCGGGTGATCCGCGGCGAAGCGGTTGAAGATCTCCGCCAGCACCGAGAGCCCCAGGCCCGTCGGGGCGCTCACCCGCAGCTCGCCCTGCACCCGGCCGGCGCTGTCGTTCAGGCCCTCCTCGGAACGCGTCAACAGGCCGAGCGCCTCCTGGCAGTCGGCGAGGTAACGTTCGCCAGGAGGGGTCAGCGTCTGGCGCCGGGTCGTTCGCTGCACGAGCCGAACGCCAAGCCGCTCCTCGAGCCTGGAGACCAGCTTGCTGGTGTAGGAGCTGGACACGCCGAGCTCGGCCGCGGCGGCCACGAAGCTGCCCTGCTCGGCGACCGCGACGAAGGCCTCGACCTCGAGCAGACGGCGCATGGGTTCAGGGCTCGCTCAGCTCTTCGTAGGTCATCGGCACGTTTACCCAGGTGTGGACCCAATCCC
>CAZKWG010000983.1:0-2531 GCA_964556105.1 uncultured Enterobacterales bacterium
ACGCTCAAGGGCCTCGTCGAGGAGATCGGCCTCGCCCTTGGCCTCTCGTTGACGGTAGGGCCAGCTGACCCGAGCGCCCCGCTCTCCAGCCTGCTGCACCCTGGTCGACAGGGCGCGGTGCTGCTGGACGGAGCGCCCGTCGGCCTGCTGGGCGAGCTTCACCCCTCCGTCCTGCGCAGCTTCGGCGTCAAGCGCGAGCGGCCTTGCTACCTGGAGATCGACGAGGACAGCCTGCTGGCCGCCGGGCGCAGGGGCGTCTTCGTCGAGCCCTCGCCGCTTCAGCCCATCGATCGCAGCCTGGCGTTCACGCTCCCGCACGGGTTCAGCGCGAGCGCGGTCGCCGATCACCTCGTGGAGGCCGGGCCGGACTGGCTGGAGCGGGCGCGGATCACGGATGTCTTCCACCACGAGGTCGACGGGCGTCCCGTGCGGACCGTGACCTTCGCCCTGCGCTTCGCCGGGCGCGCGCCGGCCCGGACCACCGAGGAGCTGAACGGCGCGCTGAGCGCGCTCATCGAGGCGATCCACGCCCGCTTCGCCGCGGACGGCGTGCGGCTGCGGGCGTGAAGACCCGCGCGCTCATCGTCGGCGCCGGGGCGGTCGGCCAGGTCTATGGTGGAGCCCTGGCCCACGGCGGCTATGAGGTCGGCTGCCTGGTCAAGCCGCGCTACGCCCGCGAGGCCCGCGCCGGGTTCACCCTGCTGCCCGTCCAGGGCGACCCCTGGAGCTGGACCCCGAGCGTGGTACTCGACGCCCCCGTCGAGGTGGCGCGCGTGCGCTGGGATCAGATCTGGCTGTGCGTCTCGTCCACGGCGCTGCGCGGCCCCTGGCTGGCGGAGCTCCTCGCCGCCGCGCCGGAGGCCGTCATCGTCGGCCTGCAGCCCGGCCTCACCGACCGGGCCTGGCTGCTCGAGCAGGTGGGGCCGGAGCGCCTGGTCTCGGGGTTGATCGGCTTCTCCGCCTGGACCGCGCCGCTGCCGGGCCAGCAGGGGCCGACCGGGCTCGGCTACTGGACGCCTCCCCTGCTGAAGAGCCGCTTCAGCGGGCCCGCGCCCGTCACGGGGGAGCTCGTCGACGCCCTCCGCCGCGGTGGGCTCCCCGCCGCCCTGAGCTCGGACGCCGACCGCGACGGGGCGCTGGGCAGCGCGATCCTGCTCACCACCATCGCGGCGCTGGAGATCGCGGGCTGGACCTTCCCCGCCTGGCGGCGCGATCCGATCTCCCAGGTCGGCGCGGCGGCGGCCCGCGAGGCCCTGAGCATCGCCGGCGCTCACCACGGCGTGCCCGTCTGGCACGTTCAGATGATCGTCCGCCGACGCCTGCTCTCGCTCGCCCTGCGCGTCGCCTCGGCCGCCAGCCCCATGTCGCTGGAGACCTTCTTCCGGGTCCACTTCTCCAAGGTGGGCGATCAGACGCGGGCGGCGCTGGACACCTGGATCGCCGCCGGGCGCGCGCACGGCCTCGCCACGGAAGCGCTCGTCGCGTTGGCCGCGCAGATGCCGCGGAGCTGAGTTAGTCTGTCGGGAATCCCGGAGACCGACCCGATGCGCCACGTCCTCTTTCCCGCTCTGCTGCTCCTCCTCGGCTGCCCCACGGACGACAAACCCGAGACCGAAGAGACCGGCGAGGGTGAAGGCGAGGGCGAGGGCGAGGGCGAGGGCGAGGGTGAAGGCGAGGGCGAGGGCGAGGGTGACAGCGACGGCGACGGCTACAGCGCCGACGACTGCGACGACGCCGATCCCGGCGTCTTTCCGGGCGCGATCGAGACCTGCGACGGCAGAGACGAGGACTGCGACGGCGTCGAGGACAACGACCCCGCCGACGGCGAGATCTGGTACGTGGACGGCGACAGCGACGGCTGGGGAGAGGGCGACGGCGTCCTGGCCTGCGAGGAGCCCACCGGCGCCGTGCCGCAGGGCGGCGACTGCGACGACGCCAGCCCCTTCGTCTACCCAGGGGCCGACGAGCGCTGCGACGGGGTCGACAACGACTGCGACGAGCGTGCCGACGAGGATCTGGAGACCTCGACCTGGTACGTGGACGACGACCGTGACGGCTATGGCAGCACGGGCGGCGCCATCTCGGCCTGCGAGGCTCCGGACGGCTACGCCGAGAACAGCGCGGACTGTGACGACGGCAGCTCCGAGATCTACCCCGGCGCCGAGGAGCGCTGCGACGACCTGGACAACGACTGCGACGGCGAGGCTGACGAAGACGCCAGCGGCACCGTCTACTACTACGCGGACGAGGACCGCGACGGCTACGGCGATCCGCTCGACGCCTCGCTGCGCTGCGCGGCGTCAGAGGCCTGGGTCGCGGACGACTCGGACTGCGACGACGCGGACGCCGACATCAACCCGGGCGCCGACGAGGTGGCCTGCGACGGCGTCGATGATGACTGCGACGGCAGCGAGACCGGCGCCCGCTTCGTCAGCGCCAGCGGCACGTCTACGGACGTGAGCGCGCTGATCAGCGCAGGCACGGCGTCGACCCCCTACGCGTACACCATGAGCTCGGACGGGACGCTCTAC
>CAZKWG010000984.1:0-2520 GCA_964556105.1 uncultured Enterobacterales bacterium
GCCACCATTCGCGCCTCCGCCGAGGCGCTGGCCCATGGCGGGCTGGAGGACCCGGCCGAGTCCGGGAACTTCGTCGCCGCCATCCTCCGGCACGCCGAGCGCCTCGGCGCGCTGATCGAGGACATGCTATCCCTGTCGCGCATCGAGGCCGGCCGGGTGGACCTGCACCTCGAGCCCCTGGAGATGGCCATCGAGGTCGGCGCGAGCTGCCTCGCCGTCGAGCAGCGCCTGAGCTCGCGCCGCCAGACCCTCGAGCAGGACGTGCCCGAGGATCTCGTGGTCTACGCCGACACGCGCGCGCTCGAGCACGTCCTGTTGAACCTGCTGGACAACGCCATCAAGTACACGCCGGAGGGCGGCCACATCCAGGTCTCGGCGCGCCCGGTCGCCGAGGGCGTCCGCGTCGAGGTCCGGGACAACGGACCCGGCATCGCCCCGCAGCACCGCGAGCGCCTCTTCGAGCGCTTCTACCGCGTGGACTCCGGCCGCTCCCGCGAGCTGGGCGGCACGGGCCTCGGGCTGGCCATCGTCAAGCACCTCGTCGAGGTCATGGGCGGGAAGGTCGGCATGATCCCCGGAAACGGCGGCGGCTCGGTCTTCTGGTGCACCCTCCCGTCGGGGCCGGGCCAGGCGTCACGCCCGGACGCGGGAATCGGAACGTCACCCCGCTGACATCATTTTGTCACATAGCGTAGATACCTTCCGCCTCCATTCGGAGGGTTCGATGAAGCTCAGCCTGCTGCCTGCACTGTTCGCCGTGGTCGCCTGCGGAGGCGAGCCTCAAAAGCCCGCTGCCGAAGACCCTTCTGCCCCCGCGGCCCCCGCGCCCGGCGAGCCCATCCTGATCGACGGGTCCAGCACGGTGTTCCCCATCGCCGAGGCCATCGCCGAGGAATTTCAGAAGAAGTTCCCCGGTCGGCGCGTGACCGTCGGCACCAGCGGCACCGGGGGCGGCTTCAAGAAGTTTTGCGCGGGCGAGATCGCGATCGCCAACGCCAGCCGGCCCATCAAGCCGACCGAGGTGGAGACCTGCAAGGCCGCGGGGATCGAGTTCATCGAGCTCCCTGTCGCCTATGACGGCCTCGCCGTGGTCGTAAACCCGGAGGCGACCTGGGTGGACAGCATGACGGTGGCGGAGCTGAAGACCATCTGGGAGCCGGAGGCCCAGGGCAAGATCACCCGCTGGAACCAGGTGCGGAAGGAGTGGCCGGACCAGGAGCTGCACCTCTTCGGCGCGGGCGTGGACTCGGGGACCTACGACTACTTCACCCAGGCGGTCACGGGCAAGGAGCACTCCAGCCGCGGCGACTACACGTCGAGCGAGGACGACAACGTCCTGGTGCAGGGTGTCTCCTCGGACAAGAGCGCGCTCGGCTTCTTCGGGCTGGCCTATCTCGAGGAGAACAAGGGCAAGCTCAAGGCCATCGCCATCGACGACGGCAAGGCGGAGAACGGCGACGGCCCGGTGATGCCCTCCGTGCAGGCCGTGCGAGACGGCACCTATCAGCCGCTCTCCCGGCCGCTCTTCATCTACGTCTCGGTCAAGGACGCGGCGCGGCCGGAGGTCAGCGATCTCGTCAAGTTCGCGATGAACGAGGGCAAGGCCCTGGTCGGCGAGGTCGGCTACGTCGCGCTGCCGGACAACGCCTACGGGCTGGTGGCGAAGCGCTTCGAGGAGAAGACGACGGGCTCGGTCTTCGCGGGCGGCGGCTCGCAGGTCGGGTTCTCCATCGATCAGCTCCTCGCCGCGGAGGGCGGAGCCGCTCCCGCTGCTCCCGCTTCTCCCGCCGATCCCGCCGCCCCGGCCGCCCCCGCCGCTGAGGGCGCCGTCGCTCCGCCCGCGGCCGGCACGAAGTAGTCACCGCCTTGAACCGACCCCAGCTCGCGAGTGGATCGACCAGCGCCACGCCCCTCTGGGAGCGTGGTCTGGGCGTCCTGTTGCTGGCGTGTGGCGCCCTCTCGATCTTGACGACGCTCGGGATCCTCGCCGTGCTCGCGCGGGAGGTCCTGGCCTTCTTCGAGACGGTCTCCGTCGTCGAGTTCCTGACGGGCACCGAGTGGACGCCGCTCTTCGCGACCAAACGTTTCGGGATCTGGCCGCTCCTCTCGGGCACCCTGCTGACCTCCTTCATCGCGATGCTGGTCGCGGTGCCGCTCGGGCTCCTCGCCGCCATCTACCTCTCGGAGCTCTGCCAGGAGCGCACGCGGCGCATCCTCAAGCCCGTGCTCGAGCTGCTGGCCGGCGTGCCCACCGTGGTCTACGGCTATTTTGCGCTGGTCTTCGTCACGCCGGCCCTCCAGACCTTCATCCCCGATCTCTCGGGCTTCAACGCGCTCGGCCCCGGTCTGGTCATGGGGATCATGATCACGCCGATCATCAGCTCCCTCTCCGAGGACGCGCTCTACGCGGTCCCGCGCAGCCTGCGGGAGGGCGCCTACGCGCTCGGCGCCTCGAAGCTGCCGACCGATACGAATAGCTGCGCCGCCTGGTCGCCGGCGATCCGGCAGACGAACTTATAA
>CAZKWG010000985.1:0-2519 GCA_964556105.1 uncultured Enterobacterales bacterium
GGCCAGGGCGGGCTTGATCATGTTGCCCATGTCCATGGAGCCTTCGGACTTCCCCGCGCCGACCACCGTGTGCAGCTCGTCGATGAAGAGGATGACCTGGCCCTCGCTCTTCTCGATCTCGTTGAGCACGGCCTTGAGGCGCTCCTCGAACTCGCCGCGGTACTTGGCGCCGGCGATGAGGGCGGCGAGGTCGAGCGAGAGGACCTTCTTGTCCTTCAGGCTCTCCGGCACGTCGCCCATGGCCACCCGCCGGGCGATGCCCTCGACGATGGCGGTCTTGCCGACGCCGGGATCGCCAATCAGGGCGGGGTTGTTCTTCGAGCGGCGGGACAGCACCTGCAGCGTGCGGCGGATCTCGTCGTCGCGACCGATGACCGGATCCATCTTGCCGGCGCGCGCCTCCTCCGTCATGTCGCGCGTGTACTTGGAGAGCGCCTCGAACTTGCCCTCGGACTCCTCGCCGGAGACCGACTGGCCCTTGCGCAGGACCTTGAGCGCCTCCTTCAGGCGGTCGCCGCCCAGGTTGTAGTCCTGGAGGACCTGGCGCGGCTCGTCCTTGACCGCCTCCAGCGCGATGAACAGCACCTCGCTGGAGATGTGCGAGTCGCCCAGCTCGCGCGCCAGCGCGTCGGCCTTGTCGAAGACCTCCTGGAGCTGCCGGCTGACGCGGGCCTGTGCGGCGCCAGAGACCTTCGGCAGCTTGTCCAGGATGCGCGCCGCTTCACGCTGCAGCGCGGCGGTGTCGATCTCCAGGTGGCGCAGCAGGCTCTGCAGCACGCCGTCCTTCTGGGTCAGCAGGACGATGAAGATGTGATGCGGTCGAATCTCGGGATTACCATTCTTGCCCGTGAGCGCCTGAGCGTCGGAGATGGCCTCGCGGGACTTGACGGTAAAGCGGTCCAGTTTCATACAGACACCTCGCTTGCGGCAAAGGTTAGGCACCCTTGGTCTCGGTGTCCAGACCCCCCCCAGGAATGCGGTACCATCGCGGAACAACACGCCCTCGTCGCGCGCACGCCTCGGCGCTCGCGCGCCGCGTTAGAGGAGGCCTGTGCTTCCGCTTCTCGCCCTGCTCATCGCCTGCCAGACCGAGCCCGTCCCGACCGCCGCGCCGCCGACGGTAGACGAGTCGCTGCTGGCGGTCCGTCTGGGGCTCTCCGAGGCGCATCGGCGCTGGAGCGCGGGCGAGAACGCCGAGGCGAAGGCGCTGGTGCTCACGACCTACCGGGAGCACTTCGAGCGGCTCGAGCCCGCCATCCGCGCCCAGAACCCACGCGAGACGCTGGAGCTGGAGTACGCCTTCGCCGTGCTGGCCAACCACCTCGCGAAGAAGGGCAGCCCGGTCACGATCGCCGCCGAGGTGCGCGCGCTGAGCGGCCGGGTGGAGGCCGCGGCCGCGACCATCCCCCGCGAGCCTGGCGCCGCGCCGAAGCCTGAGCAGCCTCAGGCGCCGGCGACGACGTCCGTGCCGATGGTGCCGGAGCGCGGCGCCGAGGCCCCTGGCGTCTCCTCGGTGAAGCCCGACCCCGGGGACTGAACCTCGGAGAGGAAGGTGCTCAGGCCGTCCTTGTCCAGGACCTCGCGCTCGAGCAGGTGGGACGCCATCCGGTCGAGCAGCCCGCGGTGATGGATGAGGATCGTGCGCGCCTGGGCGTGGGCGTCGTCGAGCAGGCGGCGCACCTCCACGTCGATCTGGCGGGCCGTCTCTTCGCTCACGGCGATCTCGCGACCGCCGCCGCCGAAGCCCATGGGGTTCGGGCGCTCCCCGCCGTAGTCGATGGGGCCGAGGGCGTCGCTCATGCCGTACTGGGTGACCATCCGGCGCGCGAGATCGCTGGCGCGGCGGATGTCGTCGTGGGCGCCGGTGGTGAAGTCCTCGAAGCAGAGCTCCTCGGCCGTGCGGCCCCCGTAGAGCACCACCAGGCGGCTGCGCAGCTCGGCCCGGCTCATCAGGTAGCGGTCCTCGAGCGGGGTCTGGAGGGTGTAGCCCAGGGCGCCGATCCCGCGGGGGATGATGCTGATCTTCTGCACGGGGTCCGCGCCCGGGCTCGACGCGGCGCAGATGGCGTGCCCGGCCTCGTGGAAGGCCACCACGCGCTTCTCTCGCGGCGAGAGGCGACGGCTCTTCTTCTCCAGGCCGGCGACGATGCGCTCGATGGCCGCCTCGATGTCCGTGAGCTCGATGACCTTCTTGTCCTGGCGGGCCGCCAGCAGCGCGCCCTCGTTCAGCGCGTTGGCCAGATCCGCGCCGGCGAAGCCGGGGGTCATGCGCGCCACCACGGCGAGGTCTACGTTGTCCGCCAGCTTCAGCGAGCGGGCATGCACCTTCAGGATGGCCTCGCGCCCCGACACATCGGGGCGGTCCACCAGCACCTGCCGGTCGAAGCGTCTGGCGCGCAGCAGCGCCGGGTCGAGGATCTCCGGGCGGTTCGTCGCCGCCATGATGATGATGCCTTTGCGGCCGTCGAAGCCGTCCATCTCGACGAGGAGCTGGTTGAGCGTCTGCTCGCGCTCGTCGT
>CAZKWG010000986.1:0-2512 GCA_964556105.1 uncultured Enterobacterales bacterium
GGGGTGGGTGCGCAAGGGGCTTTGTTGACGAATCGCCGAGGGGGTGGGGCGCGAGGGCTGCGGGCTCACGCTCGCGGTGGTCGACGACGTGGACTCGAATCCACGCTCCTGCTCGCGCTCACGGCGGCACAGCCACCTGAACGCCGATCCACTACACCGACCTGTCAGAGCCGCAGTCGTGCCCTCCGACCAGCCCTCACGGTCGAGCCCGCAGAAGCGCGGTCTCCAAATCGCCGAGGGTCATCGCGCTGGCCCAGGTGGAGAGCGTCGGAGCGCCCGACCACCTCAGCGCGTCGCCGACGGTGGGCACGCGCGGCCGAGCGCGAGCGGCCTCGTCGAGGGCGTGGAGCAGGGCCAGGAGGATGAGCCAGCCAGCGCGAGGTTCGAGGGGGCGCTGGTGAAGGTGGCGCAGATCGTCCTGGAGAAGCCGGTTCGCCGCGAGCGGGATCGCGACGACCGGCCTGCTGGCACCACCGGGAGGCCACAGCTCGATCCGCGGCTCGCCGGCTGCGCCCGGGAAGGACGGCTCCCCACGCCAGCCCTTCGGCCCGTGGAACGCCAGCCACGCAGGCGCTTCGATCTGCGACAGCATCACCATCCACGACCACCCTGCCCGTGTCTCCTCGCACATCTCCTGAACCACCCGACCCACTGCACGCATGTTGCCCTCCGTGTGACCTGAGATCAGGTTACACAGAGTAAGAGCCTCTATCAATCTCTAAGAGAGAATAGTCATGCCAGAGACCCTCCACCGCGGACCTCGTTACATAGAAGTTGAGCTTCTCTCCGACGCCCCCGCGAGCAGGGTGCTCATGCCCGAGCTGCTCGGCCGCGTCTTCTACCTCGCACGCCGGGCCGTCGACGGCTCCCAGACCGAGGTCGCCGAGCTCTCGTTCCTCCCTCCCTCGACAGTCAGCAAGCTGGAGCTGGGCGCCGTCAGCGCCGCCGTCTACCACCTCGACGCGCTGGCCAACGCGATCACGAAGATCGCCTCCCAGGCGAAGGTCCCCGATCCTGTCCGCTGGGATGGCTGGGAGTTCCACCACATTGCCGCCCTCATCGCCGACGCCCTCGACACCGCCGGCTACGCCTGCATCTGGGAGCGGTCGGACCTCGTGCCCGAGGACCACCCCTGCTACGTGCGCGGCCGCGACCTCACCGCCCTGGTCCGGCGGCACTGGCCCGACAGGTACCGGTCACGGTTGTAGCGTTCAGTCCTCAACAGGCCCGCTCAGCCCAGCGGGCTCGGGCGTCTCAGCGGCCTCGGAGTGGTCCTTGTGGACCGCCTCGGAGATCACGCGCTCGGTCACGTCGTTCAGGTAGGCGCGCAAGGACTCGCCCAACGCAAGGTACTCGGGCCAGAGCGTCTCATCGACGAAGCGGCGCGGCACGCGGACCATGACGGTGGTGTAGCGCTGGCGCGGGTAGCGGTAGGGACGCAGCTCGTAGCGCCGTAGCAACGCCAGGAAGAGCTTGCGAGCCCACGGGTCCGCCATCGAGAAACGGTACTCGACGGGCGGGTCCTGGACGGCCACCTTCTTGAGCCGCTCGCGGATGCGGTCCATCGCGTTTGCGGCGGCGGCGCGCTCCCCGGGCGTGGTAGCACCCGCGTGCAGCGCCTCGATGCGCAGGAGCTTCTCGATGAGGGAGCGCTCGTCGGTGATCGGCATCTTTGCTGGTCCTTCCGTGACCTGGGCGGGGACCTCTAACGTCGTCGTCGATGCGCCGCCTGACGAGGGGCCGACGGCCGCCAATGCGTTGTAGGAGGTAACTGCATTGCAGTTACTGACGTTTTTCCGTTCGTTGATGCGACAACCAAGGTCAATCCGAGACAATTATCCACTCATCGCGCCCCACCCAATGCGACAAGCGCGTTGTGGCGGCTTCCGTCCTACTCCCGGGTCACTGCCGTATCACTGCGGTAGACTGGATGAACCTGCTCAACCGCGCGGCGACACGCCCGGCCAGACAAGATCCGAACATGACAAGCCGTCACCCGTGAGCTGCTTCCCCGGCAGCGCTCCCGAAGTGCGCCGGCACCTGCGCCGCCGCTATGCCCCTCGCGAGCCTGCGTGGCGCCGACCATCAGGCCGTGCTGCCGATGCCCGCAAGCTCACTGGCTCATCGCGCTCTGCGCGCGCGGTCTCGCCACCGCCGAGCCCCGACCCACCCTGAATGGCCATCCCCTCTCGCCGCCGCCGCCGGGCTCCGCCGGGCTCTGCCGACCTACCCTGGCCGCGCCTCTCACACGGAGCCGTCATGTCCAAGACCACACAGAGAAAGCCCCTCACCCACAAGCCGTACACCCGCAAACCCTACGTCCGCCACTACGCCCCGCCGATCCCGAAGGAGGAGAGGCCACGCCAGGCGGTACTCTACAGCCGCGTCTCGTCGAAGGACGGCCAGCTCACCCGCATCAGCTCGGACGCGACCTCCGTCGACAGCGTGCGGACCTTGGGGTTGACCCAGCAGTACACCGCCGCACGTAGAGAATGATTTCCACCGCTTCCGG
>CAZKWG010000987.1:0-2501 GCA_964556105.1 uncultured Enterobacterales bacterium
GACGATCTCCTGCGAGGGGGATGAGCGGAGGCGAAGGAAGACGAAACGCACACTAACATGCTCGGGATTGCCCTATGGTCGGCTGCCGAGCCTTGGGCAGCTTTCTATTCCCTTGTCATCCATGCCGCTTCCTGAGAGCGCGGAGCGCGGATAGGACGTGTGTTACCCAATCCTCTCGCCCTGCTCCTGAGGTCGACCATGGACGCCTCCCGCCCTGCGCTCCCGCTCCTGCTGCTCCTGGCCACCGTGCTCGGCTGTGGGGAGCCCGCTCCCACGAACCCAGAGGGCGGCGCCGTCGCCGTCGTAGGCGACGCGGCCCGCGGCAAGGCCATCTACAAGACGTCCTGCGGCGCCTGCCACAACGCGAACCCCGCGCTGCCCGGGGCGACGGGCCCGGCGGTCGCTGGAGCCTCCCGCGAGCTCATCGAGGCCCGCGTCGTCCACGGGACCTACCCCCCCGGCTACACGCCGAAGCAGGAGACGAAGCTCATGGCGGCGCTGCCGCACCTGGCCCCAGAGGTGGAGCACCTCGCCGCCTACCTCGGCTCGGTCAGCCCCACGCCCTGAGCCCGCCGGGCGATCAGAGCAGCGGCGAGAGCAGGTGCGCGGTGGACTCGACCAGGCGGTCCCAGGTCTTCGCCGGCGAGAGGTCCCCGCGCCGGACCTCGCGGCTGGCCGCCAGGTCGCGCTCGAAGAGGTGGGCCAGCGCCGTGTTGGTCGCGCGCCCGGCGATGAAGCAGCTCACCTCGAAATTGGTCTGGAAGCTGCGGGTGTCCAGGTTCGCGCTGCCCAGCACGGCGAGATCGCGGTCGAAGACGAGGATCTTCGCGTGCAGCACGGCGGGCTGGTACTCGAAGACACGAATTCCCGACTCGAGCAGGTCCGGGTAGTAGGAGCGGGAGGCGAGCTGCACGATGCGCACGTCGTTGCGCTCGGGGAGGAGCAGGCGCACGTCCACGCCGCGGTAGACCGCGCAGCGCAGGGCCGTCAGCAGGGTCGGCCCCGGGATGAAGTAGGGCGTGGTCAGCCAGATGCGCTCGCGCGCCTCCGTGATCGCCATGATGAAGGTGTCGTGGGTGAGGTTGTGCCGCTGGTCCGGCCCGCTCGCCACGATCGCGCACAGCGCGGAGGGGTCCTCTCCCTGGGGGAGCTCGGAGTGATCCTGCTCGAAGCTGCTCTGCTGGCCGAAGTAGGCGGGGAGGGCGATGTCTTCGCCGGTGGCGAAGAGCCAGTCATCGGCGAAGACCTGCTGCAGCTGGTCCACCACCGGCCCGTGCAGGCGCATCCCCACGTCGTGCCACTCGCCGCTGTACTCGTCCCCGACGTTCACGCCGCCGGTGTAGGCCTCGCGGCCGTCCACGACGATGATCTTGCGGTGATTGCGGAAGTTCAAGGTGAGGCGGCGCGCGAGGCGCACCGGGAGGAACGCGCCCGTCTTCACCCCGGCCGCATGCAGGGGCGCCAGAAAGGCGCGGTCGAGGTCCGGGCTGCCCACCGCGTCGTAGAGGAAGCGGACCTCGACCCCGGCCCGCGCGCGGGCGATGAGCAGGTCTCGAAATCGCCTGCCAGTTGCGTCATTGTTCCAGATATAAAAGAGGAGGTGGATATGGTGCTCGGCGCGCCCGATCATCGCCTCGAGCGCGCTGTACACCAGGGGGCCATCCACCAGGATGTCGACAAAGTTTCCCGGCAGGGGTGGAAAGACCCCCAGCTTCGCCTGGGAGGGGAGGACCGGGAGCCCGGCGGGGACAGCCACGCTGCGCTGCGTCAGCGCCCGCTCCTTCAGGCGGGCCGAGACGGCGGCGCTGGCGGCGTGATGCTGGGCCCGGCGACGGGCGAGGTGGCGGCGGCCGATGAGCCACCACATCAACAGGCCGATGTAGGGCATCGCCACCAGGGCCATGATCCAGACCAGGGCCGCCGTGGGGCGCCCTCTGCGCTGCAGGAGCACGGAGGGGACGCTGAGCAGGCCGAGCAGCTCGCCGAGCGCGTGCCCCCAGAACCACGGCCCCAGGCGCTCGTCCGTGCTCATGATGACCTGGAGGAAGGTGTCCATACTCAGGGCGCCTGAAGCTGTGCAGTCCAGTCCCCGCGCGATCTTCCGGCGACCAGCACCTGGCCGCTGACGCGCCCGTTGGCGATCCTACCGGTGTAGGTGACCTCCCGAGCGCCGGACTCCGTGAGCTCGAGCGCGCCGGTCTGCGCGTCGAAGGTGCCGCGGACATTGCGCACCACCTCCTCCGCGCCGAGGCGAGCCCGCGTGGTGCCGCTGACCTGGCCGCTCTCGTCGAAGCTCAGGCGCAGGGCGAGCGGTCGGCCGAGGGCCTCGCCGCTCCAGGACCCGCTGAGCGCAGGTCCCGGGCTGGTGGTGGCCGCCTCGGGTGGAGCGGTCGCTACCCTGGCCTGGGACGGGGCGGCGGCGGCGACCTCGACCGCGGCGCTCGCGGCGGAGGGCGTCGTCTCGGGCGCGGCGGGTGGAGGCGAGGCCTCGGGCGCCCCTG
>CAZKWG010000988.1:0-2496 GCA_964556105.1 uncultured Enterobacterales bacterium
GCTCCCCCAGGCGCAGATCGCCCTGGGCCGAGAGCAGGGTCGCGAGCTGGTCGGGGCCGGCCGCGGCCTCGACCCGCGCGTTCAGGAGGCGATCCCCCGTGGCACGCGACGAGAACCCGGTCTCGACGGCCAGACGCGCCATCGGTCCCGCTTCGGTCCCGCTCACCAGGGCCGAGAGGTCTCCATCGACATGGCGGGTCAGCGGCTGCCGGCCCTGCACGCCAGCCACCCACGCGTCGGGCGAGCGCGCCGCCAGTCCCCACAGGCGCCCATCGACTCCTGGCCGGGCGCTGAAGCTCAGGCCCGCTGCCTCGCCAACCAGCCCCGTGTCCAGGCCCACGGAGAGGCCGCTGTGCGCGCCCACAGGCGGCCCGGAGGCGAAGGTGGAGGCACCCAGCGTGCCCTCGGCGCTCCCCGCCGCGGTCCACGCGCCCATCGGCGGCTCGCACCAGCGATCCTCGAGCGCAACCTCGCCGCCCGCCGGCCCGAACACGGCGATCGAGCGGGTCTCCAGGTGGTCCACCAGGCCCCGGGGCACCGCCATGACGGCGTCTTCGGCCACCGGCAGCCCAAACAGGCGCGGCGTCACCGGCTCACCAGTGCCGAGGGCGGGGTGGGCCAGGATCCCGGCGGTCCCGCCCAGGCTCACCCAGGGCAGGCTGGTCAACAGCGCCTGCTCGGCGGCGGCGCCGCGGCGGGCCTGATCGGGAAACAGCGCGTACAGGAGCAGCAGCTCGACCTGGTTGCACTCGGATTCGTGCAAGGTCGCGACGAGACGGGTGCTGCGGCCGGCCTGGAGCGTCAGCTGTCGGCGCTGCTGCCCGAAGGCAGGGTGCTCGATCGTGACGGTCAGCGCTCCGGGCGAGAGGTCGGTCAGTCGCGCGACGCCCTCTTCGTCGGTCAGCACCTCACGCGAGCCCAGCACGCCGGTGCCGACGACCCGCACCCGCGCCGCGGGGATCGCCAGCCCGCTCTCGTCGGTGACGGACACCACCAGCGTACCGAGCTCGGCGCGCGTCTCGACAGCCTGCGGCTCGGGAGGTGGTGCGTCCATGTGTTCCCTTATCGTGGCCTCGAAGGGGCCGCTGTTCACCCTCCCGACGGCCTCTGACCATGGCGGGGAGGTCGATGGTTCACAACGCCGCGTTGATCTGGGGATCCCTGGTCCCGATCTCGAACGCGATGCCCTGGTGCGTGGCGAGCGAAGCCTCGCGACGCGCCTCCGTCCAGCGCGCGGCCCGTCGCCAGAACCGCTGTTGATGAGCCACCCCGCTCCGGCTACCGTCGTCCCATGTCGCTCCTCCCCGCCTCCTGCGTCGCCTCCGCCCGACCCACCGGCTGTTAACGCAATGCCCGAATAATGCGGTTCGTTCATGGGCGACATGAGAAGCACCTCGCCACGGATGAGTTCGACCCGCCGATTCTGGAAGAAACCGAGTTCGCCGAGTTGGTAGTACTGCTTACGCGACATGCGGAACGGTCGCGGATCGGGGTCGGCCGCGACGCCGTGATGGGTTTCCAGCAACTCGCCGCGAATGAGCATGGCGCGATGGGGGAAGAAGCCGAGCTCGATCATCCGGTGGAACTCGGGCACGGTCCAGCGCAAGGGCTGCGGACCGGTGGCGGCGGAAGGTGGCGGTGCGGTGGTCATGATCGAAGTCTACCGTCAGGATTTGCCCAACACCAGATCGTGACAATTCACAACCGGATCACGTTGCGGGGGTAGGCGTCAAGCGAAAAACCCAAACCCCACCGTCTGGTGAGTCCGTTCGCCACCAAGTTCCGAACAGCAAGACCTCACCCGCTGCCGAAACGAATCGCTCCAGTTTAATGTGGAATCGAGCTTCCGGTCGTGGGAAGCCGTAATGGCCTGTGTACACAACGCCGTCGGAACTGGTGGCCGATAAGTGTCCTGCATAGCCATTTTCAAGCCAATCGACGGACAGCGTTGTGTCTGTGATAACCACATCGGTCACGCGGTACTCGGTGTCTTCGTAGTACGTGCAAGAACGGGCGGAAAACTTCATCGTGATCCTCCTGCTTACAGAACCGTCATACCCCGCTGAGCTTCGCCGCGATCGCGTCCACGTCGTACACGCAGCCGCCCCAGACGCCGCCGCTCGCGTGCTGAAGCAGCGCCCACAGCCGCGTATCGGCGGGGAGCGCCGGATCGGGCGACAGGTCCGGTCGCGGTGTGCGGCGAGCCAACTCCTCGGTGCCCCAAATCTCGTCGCGGTCGCCGGTCGCGTCGCCGATCAGGTCGATCGTGCCCTCCAGTTTGTTGCGGTCGATGACGATGCGGATGCGGTCGCCATCGCGGAGCTTGCCGATCGGTCCGCCCGCGAGCGCCTCCGGCGTGACGTGACCGACGCAGGCGCCGGTGCTGACGCCGCTGAAGCGAGCGTCGGTTAGCACCGCGACCTGCTTGCCCCACGTCAGGAACTTGAGCGCCGACGTGACCTGATAAGTCTCCTCCATGCCGCTGCCCATCGGCCC
>CAZKWG010000989.1:0-2495 GCA_964556105.1 uncultured Enterobacterales bacterium
GCCGGTGGGGATCGGCTCGACCGAGCGCGGCCACCGCCGCGGCGTCCAGCGCGACCTCGCGCAGCGCGTCCGCCAACGGGCCGAGGCTCGGCGGATCTTCGGCGCGCAGCGCCCGGCAGCGCGCGAGCAGCGGCTCAATCTCGGGTACGGTCATGGGGTGGCTCCTCCAGGACAAGGCCGTCGCTCTCGTCTCCCTCCACCGCGGTCTTGTTACACCCGCCGCGTAACAAAGCGGCGGATCCCAGGACGAGTGCGCGGAGGTCTCGTGCCCGAGCTGCTGCACGTCGCGCTGTCCGCTCACCTGCTGGTGCTCGCCCCGCTCGTGGCGCTGGGCCTGCATCGCGCCTGGCTCACCTGGACCTGGTGGCGGCGCCCGGCGCCCAGGCGGCCGCCCGAGCCCGAGATCTGGCCGACCGTGACGGTGCAGCTCCCCATTCATAACGAGCGTTATGTCGTCGATCGCCGTGCGATTCGGGTGAGCCTCGGTGGAGGGTCGGCGTGACGCTGCTCCTCATGGTGGCGGCGGTGTCGGTCGCCGACGCCGCGACGCTGGTCCGCGCCGAGCGGGCCGCCGCGCTGGTGGCGGACGGCGCCCTGGTCCTGGACACACGCTCCTCCCTCGGTTTTCTGGCGGGTCACGTCCCTGGCGCGGTGTCGGTGGACTGGCGGCTCGGCGTGGTCGGCGGCGCGCGCTCGGGCCTGCTCGGCGATCCGCGCGCGGTCGCGGCGGCCTTCGGCGCGCTCGGCGTGTCGGAGGATCGCCCGGTGCTGGTCGTCGGCGACTGGGAGGCGGGCTGGGGCGAGGAGGGGCGGATCGCCTGGGATCTCGACTACCTCGGGCACGGCCGGACCTATGTGTTGGAGGGCGGCATGGCGACGTGGTCCGGCGAGCTGGAGCTGGGCTCGACCACGCCCGTCCCCGCGCTCTTCACGGCCGCGCCGCGCGAGGAGCTCCGCGCCACCCGCGCCGAGATCAAGGCGGGCGACGCCCTGATCCTCGACGTGCGCGAGCCCGATGAGTACGCCGGCAGCAACCTCTACCTCGCCGAGTACGGTGGTCACGTGCCCGGCGCGGTGAACCTGCCCTGGCGACTGCTGGTAGGCGAGGACCGTCCGGCGCTCCCGCGGGATCGCCCGGTGATCGTGTACTGCACCGGCGGCGTGCGCAGCGGGCTGGCGGCCATCTGGCTGGCAGAACACGGCTACCAGGTCGCCAACTACGACGGGAGCTGGTGGGACTGGGCGGCGCGCGAGCCAGCCGCGCCCTGAGCCGGCGACTACGGACGAGCAGCGGCTGCGTGGTCGGTCTCCACCTCGCCGCCGCTGGCCTCCCAGGCGGCCCAGGACCCGACGTAGTCCTGGACGGCCGTGTGCCCCATCAGCTCCAGCACGAAGAAGGTGTGGCCGGCGCGGATCCCGCCCGCGCAGTAGGTGATCACCGGCGCCTCGGGATCGTCGAGGCCGAGCGCGTCCAGGCGCGCCCGAATCTCGTCCGGCTCTCGCAAGGTGACGCGATCTACGGTGAGATCGTCCCAGGCCAGGAACACGGCGCCGGGGATGCGGCCCTCGGCCCACTCTTCGGCTGAGCGCACGTCGAGCAGCGCGGCGGAGCCGTCCTCGACGACGGCAGCCACCTCCTCGGTGGTCGCCAGCACGTCCACGACCTCTCCGGCCGCGAAGTCGCCGAATCCAACCGACGCTGTGTCGAGCGCGCCGCCCGCGCCCAGCCAGGCGCCCCAGCCGCCGTGAAGCAGCCGCACGTCGGACGCCCCGAGGTGGCGCAGCGTCCAGTAGAGGTAGCCGTCCCCACCGTAATAGTCGTCGGCCGTAGGGTCGTCGTAGACGAGGACGGGCCCGTCTCCGTCCGTGAGCCCGCGCTCCGCCAGCAGCGAGGTGGCCGCCTCGACCTCGGCGGGGCCCCAGAGCCCGTCCTCGTCGAAGCCCGCCAGCTCGGTCCAGTGGACCTGCGCCGCGCCGGGTACGTGGCCGAGCGCGAAGGCGTCAGCGGTGCGCGCGTCCACCCAGCGCGCGTCGTCGGGGACAGCGTCGGCCTCCACCAGCCGGTCCGTCGGCCAGATGGATGGTTCCACGCCGTTCTTGGCGATGAGCGCGTCTCCGCAGGCCAGCAGCGTCCACAGCATCACGTCTCACCTCTGAATGGAGAGCCCCGCGCTGACGTCCCAGCCCGCGCTGGCGACCTGGGCGCGGGGGATCCAGCCGCCGCCGAGCTCGACGGCGAGGCCAGGGCTCAGGCGCGCGGCGGCGAAGGAGGCCAGCCGCAGCCAGCTCCGGGTGGCCGGATCGTCGTGGAAGCGCGCGACGCCGTGCAGCTCGGCGCCGATCCAGCCGAGATCGCGGTCCCCAGCGCGCGGAACCAGCCCGCCGCGCAGCCCCAGCACGAGGCCGTCGGTCGGCGCGCCGAGGCGGTGACGGTAGCCCGCGCTGCCCTGCACCCAGCCGCCCCAGGCCCCCAGCGCGAGCCCGCGCCCGAGCTC
>CAZKWG010000990.1:0-2486 GCA_964556105.1 uncultured Enterobacterales bacterium
TCCTGGGGCGGCGGCCAGCGACCCACCACCTGCGCCGTCACCCAGCCCGCCGCCAACAGGGCGCCGCCGCCGAGGAGCTGCCGCCGGGACAGGGGCGAGGTCGTGGGCAGGTTCATGCCTCGGTTGTACCCGATCTCGGGCCGCGCGGCCCCAGCCCCGCCTGCAACAATCCCCCACGCGGCCCGTATCGGATACAGCTCCCCCTGTCCCGCTCCCGCACGCGCACGCGCCCGAGGTCGCCCATGTCCGACGAGAAGCCGAAGACCTCCTTCGAGAATTTCAAGGTGGAGATCGACCCCGAGAAGATCGACGAGAGCGTGCGCAACCTGAGCGAGCGGCTCGGGCAGCTCGTCGAGCAGGGCCGCCACATGAAGGTGCGCCTGAAGTACAAGGGCAAGCCGCTGATGAAGGACATCCCGCTGCCCGTGCTGGCGGCGGCCCAGCTGGCGGGCTTCTGGTACGCCGGCCTCATGCAGGCCATCGTCCTGAACCTGGGCGTCAAGGCCTTCCTGGAGGTGGAGTTCATCCACGAGGCGGACGGGCTCGTGCTCGAGGGGCAGCAGCGCTACGCCGAGGGTGAGGTCGAGGCGGCCGAGGCGCTCTACCGCGAGGCGCTGCGCATGAAGCCCGGCGACGCCGCCGCCCACTACCACCTCGGCGTGCTGCTGCGCGTCACGGGGCGCCGGGACGAGGCCATCGCCAGCCTGAGCAAGGCGGCGGCGGTGGCCGGTCACCCCGACGCGGCGCGGGCGCAAGAGGCGCTCGATCGGTTACAGCGGCCGGGCAAGACCCTCTGAACCGCTCCCCGCGAGGTCTCCCATGAAGCTCTGGACACTGGTGCTCGGTCTCACGCTCGGCTCCGGCTGCGTCTCGATGAAGAAGTACGAGAACCTCGAGGATCGCTTCCAGAAGAGCCAGAACCGCGTGGAGCGCCTCGAGGCGCAGGTCGCTCGCCATGAGGCCATGGCCCAGGCGCGGCTGCAGCAGCTCCGCGAGCTGCAGGCGGACTTCAAGCCGCTCATCGACAGGGGCGTCCTGGAGATCGAGGTGGTGGACGGACGCATCGTGCTGGGCATGGCCGCCGACGTGCTCTTCCCCAGCGGCTCGTCCGCCCTCTCGCCGACGGGCAAGGAGAACGTCTCCGAGGTCGGGCGCCTCCTGGCGAAGAAGTCCGAGTACGAGTTCCAGGTCGAGGGCCACACGGACAACGACGCGATCAGCACGCCGCAGTTCGCCAACAACTGGTACCTGGGCGCCGCACGCTCCATCGAGGTGGTCAGCGTGCTCATCCAGAGCGGCATGTCGCCGGAGAACCTCTCGGCGGCCTCCTTCGCCGAGTACGCTCCGGTCACGTCCAACAGCACGGCCGCCAGCAAGGCGCGGAACCGCCGCATCGAGATCGTGCTGCTGCCCGACCTGGGCGAGCTGCCCGGCTACCAGCAGCTCATGGAGCAGAAGGAGCGCCCGGCCCGCAAGCGCAAGCCGGGGCAGGGCCAGAAGGGTCAGGGACAGGGCGGCCAGGGGCACGGCGGCTGAGCGTCCCCCCGGACCTCAGTCGCGCTTGTTCTTCCGGTACAGCTTGTAGTTCTTCCAGGGCTCGGGGTTCTCGACCCAGGGCGGCAGGACGACCTTTCCACCCCGCCAGAACACGACGTTGGCGGAGATGGAGGGGTCGTCCCAGCTCCGGAACAGCCACTTCAGCTCCTTGGACGTGATCGCGCGCTGCTCGCCGACCCGGCCGATGTCGTCCCAGAGGTACTGGAAGTCGTAGTCGTCCAGGACGAAGTGGATCTTCTTCTGGAGCTCCTTCGTCGTGTACTCCAGGCCGCCCTTGCAGGCGCGGCCCACGCGCGTCCCCCACTCCTCCTGGCCCGGCGCCATGCGGGGGTTGTAGCGGTCGTGCCCCTCGAGGAACTCGCGGAAGCCCTTGACCGGCGCGATCTCGTTCTCCTGCTCGCCCTTGTACGTGTTGGCCTGTCTCTTGAACTCCTTGTCCTTGAACTGCTCCGACTTCAGCGCAGGGTTGTTCATCTCGACGCCGGTGCCGAGGAACATGTTGTTCAAGGTGTCCACGATCAGCGGGGTCTTTGTGGGCGCCACCACGCCGTTGTCGTCGTAGCTGTGCAGGTGCTCGTCGAGGTTCGGCGTCACCTTGCTCATCATCTTCTCGCGGGGGTGCGAGAGCCCGTAGAACAGGTCGCCCTCCTCGTAGACGTCCTCGATGTTCCAGTCGGAGCGCTCCTCGGTCAGCCAGCGGTCGCGGTCGTCGCGCAACGCCTCGCCGCGCTGGTCCATCTTCTTCTGGTTCTTTTTCTGTTTGTGTTTGTTCCAGGCCGTCTTGATGGCCTTGAACGGGTTGAGCGACAGCGCCTGCACCGGAGCCTCGGCGCCCGAACCTGTCGCGGCGCCGCCCCCCGGAGCGATCTGGTCGAGGATCGGCTCGGCGGACTCCCCCCGCACCACGCGGGCCGCCACCTCGTTGGCCT
>CAZKWG010000991.1:0-2480 GCA_964556105.1 uncultured Enterobacterales bacterium
ACCAGTGGACGCGGATGGAGGGCGTGGTCGAGACGCCCGACGGGCCGGCCCCTCCCGAGCGCCTCGGCTTCGATGACGAGGAAGATCGCGCGCTCTGGCGCAGCGGAGGAGAGCTGCTGGACGCGCTGATGGGCACGCCGCCCGTCCCGTCCACCTATGTCTACGGCACCGGCTATCCCACCCCAGCCAGCTACTTTCTGCACAACGGCGACGACCTGTCCGAGCTGGAGACCCACTACGCTGCGGGCGACGGCGTCGTGCTGGCGCGCAGCGCGCGGGCGGTGGACATCCGGGCGGGAATCGACGTCAAAGCGCCCATTCGAGCCCATCACCTCGAGCTGATCTCCCACCCTGAGACGCTCGCCGCGCTCGAGGCCCTGCTCGGCCAGCGCGCCGGACGCAACCCAAGCTCCCTCTCCGCGCGCTGGTGGGAGCACCTCACCCAGGATCCCGCGCTGCGACGCGCCAGCGAGCAGTCGCTGCCCATGGTGGTGGCGATCCCCAGCATCGAGGCGATCATCTCTCCGCTGGAGCCAGAGATCACCGGCCTCCACGCCCGCGGCGCCCTCCTGCTGCTCGGCGAGGAGGCCCTGGCGGCGACCCCTGCCCTCCTGGGCTGGCTGACCTACGGGCTGCGCGCGGAGCCCCTCTCCGTCCTGCCCATCCGCCTCGACATCGGCGAGCCCGGGCTCCCCGACGAGCCCGAGGAGATGCTCGTCGAGGCGCTTCGACGCGCGATGGAGGCCTCGCTCGGGCGCTCGCCGGAGGAGTCGGCGCTGCGCGGGTTGATGGAGGGGCGGCTCGTCGCCCTGGTGACGGGGCTCGAGCGCGCCCTGGAGAGGCTCGGGCGACAGGCGCTGAGCGCCTGCCTGGACCAGTGGCGGAAGGCCTTCCCGCTGGCGAGCTGGGTGCTGATCGACCCGGCCCGGCGCTGCGCGACCATCTTCCGAGACGTGGGCGTGCGCGCCTGCCTGGACGTTCAGCGTGAGATCCGCCTGAGCTGCCGCGCGTCGTCGCACGATGACGCGCTGAGCCTGGAGATCGGCGTCGGCGAGCCTCCCGGCCACCTGCGCGGCGGCGACGGGCTGGTCAGCGCCCGCCCCATGCCGGCCTCCTGGCTGCTCGACCCGCGCACCGGACAGCTCCGACAGCCGCGCTTCGAGCTGAGCTTCTTCTCCCAGGACTTCAAGGTGGAGGGCTCCCCCACCAGCGTGGTCAGCGTCGGCGTCGAAAACAGGTATAGCACAGTCCACTTCAAGCTCCGCCGGACCCGGCCGGAGGCGCGCGAGGCCGAGGTCCGCCTCAGCTCGAACGGGGTGATCGTCCATCAGATCCCGCTCGATCTGCTGGACATCCTGGACGGAGGGCTCATCGACCGCCGCTGGACACGGCGCGTGCTGGACGCGATGGTGCGCGCTGACCTCGTCCGAGACGACGCGCTCGACCGCCTGGACGAGGCGACCGGGCTCGCGCGCGGCCAGAGCGCCGACCCCCGCGCCCGCATCCTGGCCCGGTTGGACGGCTTCCTGGCGGAGACCCCGAGGCGCGACGGCGCGGTCCTCATGCTGACCTGGCTCGAGCACGCCCGGCGCGCCCTCCGTGAGCGCGAGGAGCCCTTCGAGGACCGTTGGGTGCTGGATCAGGCCTGTGACTATCTGCGGGAGCTGCTCGGCGTGCCCACGGTGACGCTGCGCCGTATGTTGCAGATGATCGTGGACGAGGACGATCTGCTGCCCTGCACCTTTCTGCGCGGGGCCACGGACAGCGTCCGCGCGGTCGGGCGGGTCAAGGCCGCCTATCTGCGCGGCGGGGTCTCCGAGAGCCAGGCCAGCGGGACCGGTTGGCTGGTCACCCCCGACCTGCTGATGACCTGTCGGCACGTCGTCGCGCCGACGAGGTTGGACGCCGACACCAGCGCCGAGGACGACGCCGCTCCGACCCTGGTGGCCGAGGTGACCTTCGATCTCGACGGCCCCGGCGCGCAGGGGACCACGGTGCCCATCCAGGAGATCGTCGCGCACGATCCTGGCCTGGACTTCGCGCTGCTGCGCCTGGCCGAACCCCAGCCCGAGCGCCCGCTCCCGCCCTGGTCCAAGCGTGAGGTGGTGATCGCGCCCGGGACCGCGCTCTATCTGAACATCGTCCAGCACCCGAACGGCAGCCACAAGCGCATCGCCCTGCGCGGGAACAAGGCCCGCTCCGCCACCACGGAGGAGATCCGCTACAGCACCGACACTGAGCCCGGCAGCTCTGGCGCCCCAGTGTGCAACGACCGTTGGGAGGTCGTCGCGCTGCACCAGATCGCCCGCTCCTACGAAAACACCTCCTTTAACGTTGGTATTCAGCTGAGCGCCATCCGCGAGCACTTGAAGCGAGAGCACCTTGCCGTCTGGAGAGAGATCCAGAAGCACCACCCTTGATGCCACCCCCCGGTCATGGCCGTGTCGCCGCGGGCCGGGCGTCCTGTATAGAGCGACGCC
>CAZKWG010000992.1:0-2479 GCA_964556105.1 uncultured Enterobacterales bacterium
CGGGTGTCCGGGTCGTACTCGGCGAGATCGGGCGGGAGCTGGGGTTGGGAGGGGAGGATCAGGCTATCTCGCCCACAAAGCTGAGATTGAAGCTGATGTCGTGCCGCGAGCTCGGGCGCGCTCAGATGATGGAACGCCACATGAAAGCGCTCCCCTCCCAGGGCTTCACACCGCCAGGGCCCATGCGCCAGCGCACGCCGAGACACGAGCTCGTCCGCGACGCCTGCGCCGAATGCCACCGCGGACGCTTTCGCCAGCAGCGCGGACAGCCCTCCCGAGAGCAGTGGCTCGAAGCGCGCCCTGGCGCCAGGGCCGACGACACCGAAGCTCAGCGCGGGTACCGAGGCCATGTCGCGCAGACGTCCAGCCAGGCGCGACAGGCGGCCCTCCTCGAGCTCCCAGGTGCCCGAGCTGTTCAACAGCGCGAGGGTCGCCTGAAGCTCACCGATACTCCGCTCCGTCCGCGCTGAACGCGGCGCGATCTCCGCCCTCATGTTCGTGAGCATGGGTCCGGGAGCTCGGCAGCGGGGCGCATGATCCGAGGGATAGGCGCCCATGAGCTGCGCCCAGAGCAGCTCCCCCTGGGAGGCCTCGGACGGCCGCTTCCAGCGCGCCTCGGCCAACAACGCCGGGTCCGACTGCACGGCCGAGAGCGGGCGCACGAAGGAGCGTGCGTAGGCGATCAACCGGGAGGGCAACAACGCGCCGCTGGTCGCGGCGTCAAACTCGGGGAGGGTGCTCGCCAGCGCCTCTGCGCGCAGGACCAGATCGCGCGCCGAGATCGCGTCCAGCTCAGCCTGGAGGTCACCGCTGACCCACACGCGAAGTCCGGAACAGGCCTTGAAGAGGGCCAACTCGCCCAGGAGCGCCTCACGACCTTGACCGCGAGCATACAACCATGGGTGGACCTCGAGACGCAGAAGGGTGCTCTCGCCGCCGTCTCTCAATGAGACACGAAGGGGCGCGACCCCGTCCAAGGACACGGTCCAAGCCCCGAACCAGCTCCGCGGCTCCAGCTCCTCGAAGCTCACGACGTCTGGACAGGATGGGCCACGCGCCTGGTCTGTCCCCTTCGCCGAGGGCGGCACCCGCCCCAGACAGGTCGAGGCCTCGAGCTGATGCAGCCCGCCCACCAGCGAGGGCGGTGCGCGCCAGAGATCGCCCCAGCCATGGGGCCAGATCCAGCTCCACAGCCAGGGCGCCAGAGCAGGTTCGAGCGTCGGGATGGAACCAGGGAGCTGAACGTCGATCTGCACGAAGGCGCGCTCGACCGGCCGCAGGCGCTCGGGAGGAGGCCGCGGCGGACCAGAAGAGGGGGCCTTCGCCTCGCCGAGATCCGCATGGTAGGCCTCGATGAGCGCACGACGAAAGGTCAGCAGCTGGCCCAACCGGTCGCGGCCGAAGGCCTCCAGCGCGAGGCGGCCTGCGCCGTACTCGTACAGACATCGCCAGGAGGCAGCTTCATCGACGCTCGGGCTCAGCTCTCGAACCCGCTGGGCCAGGTTCTGATACAGCCTGCCCTTGCTGCCGAGCTGGGCATCGGTCAGCGCCTGAATCAGACCCTCCTCGAGGGCGTGGCCCACGAGCCCATGGAAGCGGCCGCAGCTGATGCCGTGGTTGACCACATGCTGAACCAGCTCCGGGAGAAGCGCCTTGGGGCTGTCGTCCCGGAACACGTTCTCGAGCTCTACTTCGGACTCGGGTGTGGGCACCACGGTGTAGGCAAAGAACCGATCACGCTGGGGGGTGGGCATGAGGACTCCTGGGCGGTGACAGGCCGATTAGAGCGTAATGTCCTGGCGAAGCGCGTTGGCGAGCAGGACGCGCATCTCGATGGAGTTTCCCAGCCCGAGGCTGGAGAGTTGTCTTCCCAGCGCACCCAGGTCGCCGCTGTAGTAAGCCTGAAGGACCGCCCTCTCGCCGAGCAGGCCAACGAGGCGCTCGACCTGCGCGGTACAGCCAGGGTAGCCTCTTGGAGGACGTTGAAGCTGCTTTCCCGTCAACCAGGTGGTCACGCCCTCGTTGAAGCCCTCGCCGGCCTCGTCCAGCAGCCCCCTGCCCGCTGTGAGGTGGTTGACCTCATGTTGGACGACCTCGTCCAACATCTCGGGCGGTATCTGGTCCCAGAAGAACAGCTCGTCACCCCTCGCCTGTCCGGGGGCAGCTCTGCGCGCATAGGCGTACACGTCTCGGGTAGCGTGAATGGCCTCGTCGAGGCTCTTTCCCTGATTGACCTTGTCTCTCGCCAGCCTGGCCCAGAGCTTTGGGCCGGGCAGGACGTGGCTGTTCTCAAGGAGCGCGTCCATCTGCAGATCATCGCCCGCAGACAGGGCACCCAGGTGGTCTTCGAAGGCGAGGCGCTTCGTAGCCTCGCTTCGGCTCAACGCCTCGATCAGTCGGGGCTCGAGCTGAGCGGCCGACAGGCGGTTCACCTCCGTCGCGACCTTCGCCGCGTCGCCCAGGTGGTTGGCCTTCGCGC
>CAZKWG010000993.1:0-2475 GCA_964556105.1 uncultured Enterobacterales bacterium
GCAGACGGTCAACCTCAACGACCCGGTCGGTACCCAGATCGTTGTCCAGCACGCCACCTTCGGCCTTCACGCCGAGCTCACCCCCGTCGTCACCCGCCACCAGAAGCTCCAGGACGCGCTCGGCGCTAGCTTGTCCGACCTCGTGGACCGCCTGGAGCGCATGGAACTGCGCCTGCCCAGCGAGGACGCCGCCGCCGATCAGACCGCCTCCGCATCTGCGCGCCGCGAGCTCAAGCTCGTCCGCACCTGGAACCCGGGCACGCACCCGCGGACGGCGCTCGACCGCCTGCTCGCGATGCTGGAGCCCGACGAGCTACGCCTCCTGCTGGCCCGTGGGCCGGATGGAGCCGAGGTCGTGGCCTGGGTGCCGGCTGGGGCGGTGGCGCCGATGCTTCTCGCCAGCCAGGCCGCCGACGCACTGGTGCGGCGGGGGCTCGTGGACGAGGCGTTGTTCGCGCGGGTGGTGGCGGCGCGGCCGGACCTGGAGGAGCAGGTGAGGACGGTGGTGGGGATGTGGGTCGAACAGGTGTGACCGCGCTGCATGTGAATCAGAGCGACCATCCTATGGAGATTGCCGCGCGCCACTGTGGTACGGTATTCCAGCCATGCGATGAGCGGGGCTTGGTTCCGAGGAGGTGTGGATGACCAGCATGTCGGGGCACAAGGGCCCATCGAAGGCCGCCAAGCAGCGTGGTTGGGCAGAAGCCGTGCGAGGAGAAGGCTACGACGTTCTTGATGAGAACCCCGGATTTGACCCCCTGATCGTTCCAAGACTGATCGAGGCTGCGAGATACGGCCGAAAGCTACAGGGTAAGGTCCTGTCGCTGAACAAGGGCGGAGCGCAGGTCGGAATCTACGTCAATGCCACCGTCGCGGAGGTAGAGGGCGGGCGTTCTGCCAATCGGCGGTTGAAGGGCTGGGTGCCGGGCTTCTGCCCCTATTCGAAGCTTGGCGTCGCGGCCGACGAGTATCCTGATGACTTCGTCGGTGGGCGGTTCCACTTCAGGATCATGAACAAACAGCCTGATGAGCTCATCGTGGAACGCCTTCTAGATCCCAAGGAGACGCCGAATCGCCCCGCCAGCAATACCTCACGTACGAAGACATGGAGGCGGAACGCCCACGGGGGCAAGGAGAGGGTCATCAGGAGCGCGCGCGACCGCCAGAAGTAGGCCCACGGCAATCGAGGCGGGTCTCGTGTGATATCCTCAAAGCGCTCAGCGCGATCCGGTCGCTGGCGGACCCCCGGAGCCTATCGCCGCCCCCTCTTCTGTACAGGTCTTGATGCCGATGCCCCCTGCCGCCCCCGACCTCCCCGAACAGCAGGCCCGTCGCCAGATCGACGCGCTGCTGGATGCCTCCGGTTGGCGCGTGCAGTCCCGCGGCACGATGAACCTCGGCGCCGGTCCCGGCGTCGCCGTGCGCGAGCTACCCACGGCGGCTGGCCCCGCGGACTACGCCTTGTTCCTCGGCAACCAGCTCGTTGGGGTAGTCGAGGCGAAGCGCGTCGGGTCCACGCTGGCTGGCATCGAACCGCAGACGCGGGCCTATGCGGAGGGGGCGCCGGCCCAGCTCCAGGTGCCCGTACGCCCACTGCCCTTCCTGTACGAGAGCACCGGCGTGGAGACCTGGTTCACAAACGGGCTCGACCCGGACGCCCGTGCCCGGCGCGTGTTCAGCTTCCACCGACCCGAGACGCTGCGGCTCTGGCTCGATGCCGAGGTGCACCGTCGCCAGGGACGCCCGAACGCCCCACTCGCGCCGACGTTGAAGGGCCGGATGCGCCTGGCGCCGCTACCGAACACCGCCGGCATGTGGCCTGCCCAGATCCGAGCGCTGACGAACCTGGAGACCAGCTTCCGCGAGGGCCGCCCCCGAGCGCTGGTGCAGATGGCCACGGGCTCTGGCAAGACGTTCACGGCCATCTCCGCGCTGTACCGCCTGGTCAGCCAGGGCGGCGCTCGCCGGGCGCTGTTTCTCGTGGATCGCGGCAACCTCGGCCGGCAGGCGCTCAAAGAGTTCCAGGCCTACACCGCGCCGGACGACGGCCGCAAGTTCACCGAGCTCTACCCCGTGGTCCACCTCTCCCACAACCGCGTGGACCCAGCGAACAAGGTGGTCATCACCACCGTCCAGCGCCTGTACAGCATCCTGCAAGGAGAGGACGACTACGACGAGGAACTGGAGGAAGGCTCGGGTTTCGACGGCCACGGCGCTGCGCTCGTCCGCGAGCCCCCACCCGTCGTCTACAACACCGCCATTCCGCCGGACTTCTTCGACGTCATCGTCGTGGACGAGTGCCACCGCTCCATCTACGCCTTGTGGCGCCAGGTGTTGGAGTACTTTGACGCCGCCCTGGTCGGCCTCACCGCCACGCCCGCGAAGCACACCTACGCCTTCTTCCAGGGCAACGTGGTCAGCGAGTACACCCACGTCCACGCTGTCCGCGACCGGGTGAACGTGCCGTTCACGGTC
>CAZKWG010000994.1:0-2457 GCA_964556105.1 uncultured Enterobacterales bacterium
GCCAGAGGCCCCGAGGCTGCGCCTGGAAGAGGCCCTTCGCGGCTCGACATCACCGGTTCTGGGCTGGGCGCGTCCCTCCCGCGTCGACCTGTTGACCCGCCGCGCCCTGGAGGTGGCCCGCGTCGGCGCAGCGCTCGGCGGCGTCGCGAGCGTGGCCGCGGGCCTGGCCTGCGCCGAGAACGGCGAGCTGCTGGGCGACGCCGTCGAGGCCACCCCCCACCTGATGCTCGGCGAACGAATTCTCCCTCGTGTGAGCGCCGGCGCCACGCCGCTGCCCGTCGCCCCCATCCCGGATCGTGGTCGCTGGATGGACGCGCTCGTGGCGCGCGCGTTCGCCGAGCTGGCGGCCGGCAAGGAGCCCGGCCCGAGCCTCTCCCTGGCCTTTCTGGCGCTGGCGCGTCGGGCGATTCGGCGCCTGGACGGGGCGGTGTCCGACGCGACCCTCCGCGGGATCGAGGCGCTCTTCTTCGGGTCGCTGGCCCTCGAACGTCTGGCGCGCGCCCGCCCGGCGACGCCCGCGGAGCGCATCCTCCATGGCTGGATCGGCGCCTGGGCGCTCGCGGAGCTCCGGCCGCCCGATCAGGGTGACGCCGAGGGCCTGAGGTCGCGGCTGGCGCAGCAGACGCGCGCTGGCTGGGAGGCGCTGGCGGTTCAGGCCAGCGACGCCGCCGAGCCCGGTCTGGAGCTCCTTCGTCGCTGGCCGAGCCGTCCAGAGCGCGGCGCTGACCCGCTGCTGCCCATCACCGTCCTGGCGCTGGTCTCGGGCGTGGCGCCCCCCGGTCTGGACGCGCCGCCATCGGCGGTGCTCGCCGCGCTGCGCCTGGCGGGCGCCGAGACGTGAGCGCGGCGGGCGCGCGGCTGCTAAGGGAGCTCACATGAAGCCGCTGCTCCTGATCCTGCCGCTCGTCGGCGCCTGCGCGAAGCCCGCGCCGCCCCCTGCTCCACCCGTGGAGGTCGCGCCTCCGGTCGCGGTCGCGCCCCCTGCGCCGCCGCCGGAGCCGCCACCGCCACCGCCGCCGCCGCCACCCGCGCCGCCGCCCATGCCCACCTCACCCGCCGTGGAGGGCTGGGTGGAGCCGGGCACGATCCTGCCCGTCATCGACGCCCAGGTGCCCTATTTCCGCGGCTGCTACGACGAGGCGCGCGCGGCGAACCCTGCCCTGAGCGGGAAAATCTACCTACGCATCGACATCAACGATCGGGGCAAGGTCACGCAGGGCTCGGTGCGGACCGACCCGGCGGGCGATCTGCGCCTCGAGGCCTGCATCCTGCGCAAGGTGATGCTCCTCTCCTTCCCCGTCCCGCGCGACGGCGGCGTGGGCATCGTCCGCTACCCGATGGACTTCGGGTCCTGAGCGCGCATGCTCGTCGCGACGTCCTCGAAGAGCGCGGCGAAGTGCGGGAAGGTCTCCTCGTCCGCCACGTAGTTGATGCCGTAGAGCCAGGTCTCGTCCTGGAACATCACGTAGATCCGCCGCTCGATGTGGCCGTCGCTGCCGCGGCGCAGGCGCACCTCCACACGGATGCCGCCCAGCCCGCTCGCGGCGACCACCGGGGCGGGCTCGCTGCGCGTGAGCACCTCGCTGCTCGTGCGCGCGCACTCCGCCGCCAGCGCCTGCTGGATGAGCACAGCGGGCTCGGGGAGCTGGCGGCTGCGCGGGATCAGCGGCGAGACGACGATGGCCGCGCGAGCGCGGTCCAGGTAGGCGCCCGGGGGCACGAGGCGGATGGCCGCGCCCATGCGCCCGCCGGTCCATCCTGCAGGCGGGGCGCCAAGATCGGGGAATGCGACGCTCAAGGGGTCCCTCCTGTCCAACGAAGCAGCCGCGTGTCCGCCAGGACCACGCGAACGACGCCCTGCGGATCGACGAAGATCCGCGTCAACGGCTTGTCGATTCCGGTCTCCAGGCGGCTCCAGACGTGGCCGTCCCAGCGCAGCAGCGTGCCCTTCCAGCCGCAGGCCCAGGCCTCCTCCGCGCTGCGCACGGAGATGTCGGTAAGCGGGACGTCCACCGGGATCGAGACGTCTGACCAGCTCTTTCCGTCGAAGTGGACGGCGAAGCCGCCCTTGCCGATCAGCTTGCCGCGCGTGCCCACGGCCCAGACATCGGCAGGCCCGCTGCCGTCGATGGAGGCCGCGTAGCGCCAGCCGCGCCCCAGCGTGTCCACCGTGGTGGTCGCGCCGTCGGTGCGGCTCAGCGTGAGCGGCTTCCCCGTCGAGGCGGCCGGGGTGTGCAGGAAGAGCAGCCCCTGGCTCGCGGCGTAGATCCCTCCGATGAAGCGCCCGGCGAGCTCAGGAGGGCGCACCTCCCGCCAGGTCTGGCCGTCCGAGCGCCAGTACGACGCGTCGGCCGCCGAGACGGTCACCTGTCCGGGCAGGGCCTGGACATGGTGCAGCGCCTGCGCCTGCCGGCATGGCCCACGGTCGGCATGTTGGACGGGGTGGGGGGGGGCAGG
>CAZKWG010000995.1:0-2423 GCA_964556105.1 uncultured Enterobacterales bacterium
AACGCCACCATCCTGATCAGCGCCTGGCCCTTCGAGGGCACCAGCACCGTCTTCCAGTTCACACCCGGCGGTTTTTGACACCGCCAAAAGGAGACTCTCATGCCGGACACTGCCACCCCCTGGACCTGGTGCGCCTGGATGGGCCCCCACGCCCCGCCGATGGCCCTCGGCCGAGACGCCGATGAGGCGCTCGCCAACCTGCGTGCCTGCCTCGTGACCTTCTTCCGCGACGAGGCCGAGGTTCCCTCCTCCGATCCCGTCGCCCGCGCCGAGCACGAGCTGACCAACTACCGCTCCAACGGCATGCTCTGTTTCATGGCGCCGGACGAGGTCTCCGCGTTTATGACGTGGGTGACGATCTCCAGCCTCACCCCGGCGGAGGCCCTGCTGCGCTGGCGCGAGGTCTTCGCCGCCACCAGCTCGCCGGATCCGCTGCTCGCCCTCTCCGCGACCCTGCCCACCCCGGCCGAGCGCGCCCGGAGGATCGACGCCGATCCGCGCTACCGCGTCCTCGGCAGCACCGCCTCGCGCCTGCCCCGCGCCAGCGCCTCCCGCATGGCCCGCTACAAGGACATCGCCAGCCAGCCGACGACGGGCTGAGCGCGCCCCGGGCTACAGGCGCCCCCGGCTGAGCGCGCCCCAGTCTCGGGCTCACGCCGCCCGGATCAGCTCGGACACCCGCGCCCCGCCGGCGAGCAGGTGCGCCTCCAGCTTGCGGGCGAAGTCCACCCACTGCGCCTTCTGGAGCCGCGAGAAGGACTCGGTGAAGCGCTCGTCCATGCGGATCGGCCGGAGCTTCGGGTGCAGGACCAGCGCCTCGAAGCTCTGCTCGCAGCGCAGCGCGTCCTTCAGGTCTGGCGGCACGTCCACGCGGAAGCCCGCCCGGTCCAGCACCTCCTCGACCGGCAGGCCGTAGTACAGCGCCAGCCCCGCGATCATCTCCGAGGACGGCGCTCGCTGGCGGCTGGTGGACTCCAGGCGTTGGAGCTTCGCATACGACAGGCCCGCCTCCGAGGCCAGCGCGCGGATGGACAGGCCGCGCTTCTCGCGCTGCTCGCGCAGCCAGGGGCCGAAGTCCGAGCGCGGCTGCCAGATGTAGGCCGGCGGTCGGCCGGCAGAGGCGGCGAGATCCGTGGGCTTCAACGCGGGCGAGTCACTCATGGTGGGCTCCGGTGGGAAAGGGGGCGGCTGTGCGGAAACGCTGCTCCCCAGGATGACGGTCGCGGGAGGGGCTTGCAAACACCAAGACCAGAAAATGTCCGCTTCGTGAGAAGGTTGGATCGAATTCCGTTTCTCGCGAATGGCCGTGGGCAGCGCCAGCCTCAGCCAGCGCGGGCGCGAGCATTACCCGCGCCGAAGCTCTGCCTTCACCGCGCCAGCCTCCAACAGAGCGTCCCCTCCCCTCGCCTCGACCGCCGCGACAAGGGCCTGGACCTCGCGGGCCGAGCGGAGCAGGACGAAGGGCCGCTCCCCCTCGCGTGCAGCGAGAATCCAGGGCCGGGTCTGCGCGGGGAAGCGCCAGATCAGGCGCACCAGCGTTGGCAGGATGAGCAGCTCAGGGCAGCGCTCGGGCAGGCCCGGACGCGAGCGGAACAGGTAGGGCGCGTTCCTCCGCAGGCAGCGCCAGAGGCAGATGTGCCGGTCGAAGTCCAGGAAGACGACGAGGTCCGCCGCCTCCAGCAGCGTGCGCGACACGCCGTCCACGACCCAGGCCGGGCGCGCGGCGATCTCCAGCTCGGCGGCGCGGCGCTCGTCCGGCGGTGTCTTCCTCCAGCCAGACTGCCAGACCACGCGGTCCAGGCCGACGACGCCGAGCCCCAGCAGCTCGCCGAGCCGCGCCGCGAGCGTGGACTTGCCGGACCCGGCGTTGCCCGTGACGAGGATCCGCCGCATACGCTCCCTTCTGGTCACCGACCGCGCCGGGATGGGTGGCTGACCGGGCGGGACGAGCCGCAAGGGTGCGATTATCTGATCCGTCCCTTTGCCGCGATGAAGGAGCCCGCGATGCCCAGAGACGAGAGCTGGCGCGAACCCCTGGAGGCCCGCGAAGACCTGGTGACCCTCGGCGTGCTCACCCAGGACGAGGCCATGCGGGCGGTCTTCGACTCGCTGCCGCGGATCACCGAGGCCCGGCTGCTGACCGACCGCGTGATCGCCGCGCTCGGCGAGCGGGCCCACCACGACGTCATGGCGGGGCCCGGCAACCGGCTGATCTTCCTGCGTGACGCCGAGGACCTGCGCCTGGTGCTCCCCGAGGCGTTCCTCGCGCTCGATCTGAACGTGGCGCTGCCACCGCCGATCCAGTTCCCGAACTTCGAGCTGCCCGAGAGCCTTCGACCGAAGCCGACAGAGCCGCCGCCCGAGCCGCCGGACGTGCTGCCGGTGCTGCCCGGCCCCGACCGCTACCCCGGCAGGCTGCGCAT
>CAZKWG010000996.1:0-2420 GCA_964556105.1 uncultured Enterobacterales bacterium
GGCAGCTCGCCGGGAATCGCGGCGCGCGCCTCTTCCTCGCGCTTCGGGCGCGCGGCGGATCGTCCGCGCGTGGGCCAGCGCGTCTCGCCACCGGGGCAGCCTGGCCGTGAGCTCAGCGCAGATCGGCGGAAGCGCGGCCGGCGGGATCGCGAGGATGATCTCGTCGAAGTCCTGGCCGGCGACGAGGCGCTCCTCGGGGCCCGGACCCGGCAGCAGCCGGGCCTCGACCGGTCGCAGCCGCGCGCGCACGGGCTCAGGATCGACCAGCTGCTCCCAGAGCGGCTCCTCGGGCCAGCACGGCAGCCCGTCGAGATCGAAGAGCGGCTGATACGCGGCGCCGCCGCGGACCTGCGCCTGGCGCTCGAAGCGAACGCCGTCGACGCGTCCGCCGTCGTGGTCGAGCTCGAGGCGCGTGACCCGGTGGAAGAAGCAGAAGCGCATGCCGCGCCGCTGAAGCACCTGGTAGAGTGGCGCGAAGACCGTCTCGCCCATGCCGGCGGACATCCGGTAGAAGATGGCGCCCTGGTAGTCGAGCAGCATCGAGAGCATGCCGTTCAGGGCGACCCCGGCGGCGCCGCCATCGTCGGTCGAGAAGGCGAGGTCATAGATGGCGCGGACGAGGCTGGAGTCGACGGTGCGCGGGTGGGCGCCGTGGCGGCGGAGCCAGGCGCGGAAATCGACGTCGTCGATGCGGCTGTAGTCCGGGCGCGCGGTGAGGAGCCCGTCGCGCGCCATGCCGAGGAGCACCGCGTGGCTCAGGTCGAGCGAGACGAAGAGCCGGCGGAGCTCGTCGTCGTCGTCGAGGCGGCGGCCGAGGGCGGCGCGGGCGGCGTCGGGCAGGCGCGGGCGCCCGTCCGGCCGGGGCGCGCGGGCGGCGACGTGTCCGAGCGCAGAGGCGATCCAGGCGCCGGCGACCTTGGCGGAGAGGCGAGACAGGCCGGCGGCCGAGGGCGGCGCGGGCGGGGTGCCGTCACCATAGGGCGCCTCGCTCACCGCGCGGGCCGTTTGGACGAGCCCGAGCAGGTTGCGCGCGCGTCGCCGCGCCGCCGCGAACCGGGTGGCCGCAGCCTGGCCGGGCACGCCATCGTTCTCGGGGAAGGGGAGCCGCCAGCGCCGCCAGGTCCCGCCGACGCGCTCGTGGTGCACGACGTGCGACATCGGCTGGAACGCCTCCTCGAGCATGCGGAACGGCGCGCCGGGCGGGCGGCCGAGCTCCTCGTAGCAGGCGCGCATCACCCGGAAGGCGTTGTCGTAGAAGCCCAGCCAGAGGTGGATGCCGTGCTCCTCGATGCGGCCCGCGCGGCGACGGTTGCGCACGCTCGCCCCCTTGCCGCCGAGCAGCCAGCCCTCCTGGTAGACGGTGACCTCCAGGTGCTCGCGCCAGTCGGGCGCCGACGTGAGCTCGAAGGCGGCCGCCACGCCGGCCATGCCGCCGCCGAGGATCGCGACGCGTCGCTTCTGTCTGGGCATGGCGTGACTCTCCTTCAGGTTGGCGTGAGGTTCAGGGCCGGTGCTCCCACAGGATCTCGGCGGCGTCGATGCGGGCCGAGAAGGACGCTCGGCCCTGGACGAGCGGATGAATCACCGCGGTCGGGCCGTCGGTGCTGTGGGCGACGAGGCCCAGGATGGAGGCGATCCGCAGGCTGTCGTACGCGTGCAGGGTGACGGCGAAGCGGCCCGGCAGGAGCCCGCCGGAGACCTGGCCGGTGAAGCGGCAGTCGGCCTCGAGCAGCGCCTGGTAGCAGGCGCGGCTGGGGTCGAGCGCGTCAGGCGTCTGCTTGACGAAGACCATGCGCTGCCCGCCCATCGCCATGCGCGCGAGCACCTCGGGGTTGGGCAGCCCGAGCCCGCCGGCGAGGGCGTCCTTGATCGCCGTGAGCGGCCCGGTCGGGTGGCCCTCGATCTGCCGCACCGCGAGGATCGGCCGCTCCTCCGCCCGGGAGGCGCGGCCGAAGCGCTCGACGACCTGGCTGGACAGCGCCCACTCGAGGGGGCCGCCGGCGGCGGGCAGGCGCATCCGCCCGAGCTGCTTGGCGAAGCCGAAGACCTCGCGGCCGCCGATGAGCGCGGTCCCGTTGTCGACCCAGATGTAGGGCGTGAACGTCACGAGGCGGTCCGCGACGAAGGGCTCGCCGGCGCGCCCCGCCCAGGCCGGCACCCAGAAGCCGAAGTCGAGCTCCGGCACCCAGCCGAGCGACTCGACCACCGGGTAGTTGTCGACCTCGGCGCAGTACAGGACCACCCACGGCGCGGCGGCGCGGTAGCGGTGGGCCGGTGAGACCGCGAGGGCCCGATCGCACAGCGCCTGAAGGCGCTCGATCGAGGCCGGCAGGACGAACATCGAGAGGCGGATCTCGAGGGCGACCGGCGGACTCGCGATGTAGTCGCCGTCGAGCCGGATCCGAGCCGGCAGGGCCCGC
>CAZKWG010000997.1:0-2417 GCA_964556105.1 uncultured Enterobacterales bacterium
CCTCAGCGTCGTACAGCTCGACCGGGTCGTCAGGAGGATCCGCCAGGCCAGCCGTGGACCCGTGATACAGCCAGGCGCGCCAGGCGCACCAGCGCTCGTCGCCTTCGCACAGGCCCACGTAGAAGGCGTCGTCATGGCCGTCGCCGTCCACATCACCCGCGCACCCGTAGGTGGTGGTGGTCGCGCTGGGCGCCGTGATCGTCATGGCAGGTGTTGGGTCGATCACGCCCGCCGAGCCCGGAAAGAGGGTGAGCGCTCCGCTGCCGTCTACACGATCGCTGTACCCCAGCACGTCGTCGAGGCCGTCCCCGTTGACGTCGCACGCCGCGGTCGCGCTGAACGTGAGGCTGCCCTCGCCGCGCTCGAGGGTGATCTCGGGATCGTCGGGCAGGCCCGCCGCTGATCCGTAATAGAACGCGGAGCGGTGGCCGTCCAGGTCGACCTGCACCTCGTCATAGCCGTCGCCGTTCAGGTCACCGGCCGAGGCCAGCCCGTAGCCGACGCCCGTAAACCAGGGGGGCCGATCAATCAGGCGGTCGTAGGTGTTGTTGGACTCTTCCGCGCTGCGCGCGATGTCGGAGAAGATGTTGACATCGCCGCCGGCCTCGGCCTCAAAGAGCGTGTCCGGCTGGCCCGCCACCACGTCGTCCAGCCCGTCGCCGTCCAGGTCACCTGTGCCGAGCAGGCTCACCGCGAAGCTCTTCGACTCGTACAGCGTGCCCGTGTAGCTCGACGACAGGCCCGAGGCCGAGCCGTGGTGCAGATACACGAAGGGGTAGCCGCCCCAGGTCTCGCGGCCCACCGCCACGTCGTCGTAGCCGTCTCCGTCCACATCCCCCGCCCCGGTGATGACCCAGCCGAAGCCGCTGGATCCGGTGCCGTAGCGACTGGTCCGCGGGGAGCTCATGGTGGTGGCGCTGGCGCTGTCCAGACCGCCCGACGATCCGTGCCAGGCATAGACCTTGCGCTCGCCCGGCGCCGACACGATGAGGTCGTCGTAGCCGTCGCCGTTCACGTCGCCCGCGCTGTCCACGCTGGTGCCGAGCTGCGCCCCGGATGCGCCTGACAGGGTGATCCCGCTGGCGCTGTCCAGCCCGCTGGACGCCCCATAGAGCACCACCGCCTCCCCTCCGACCCCAGCCGTGGGCGCGCCGAGCACCACGTCCTCATCGCCGTCACCGTTCAGGTCCCCCGCCGCCGCCACCGCCGAGCCCAGCGCGTCGCCCACGTCACCGTCCAGGGTGAAGGAGGCGGCGCTCAGGCCCGAGGCCGCGCCATCATAGACGTAGACACGGCCCGCGCCGCCGCCGTAGCCGGGCGCGCCCACGATCAGGTCGGCGTAGCCATCTCCGTTCACGTCCACGCTGGCCGAGGCCGTGCCGAACGCGTCGCCTTCGGCCTCACCGCTCAGGGTGAGCGCGCAGCTCTCGGACGCGCCCTCCGGGCCCCCCGCGCACACGCTCAGGGTGCCCCGATCGCCGTCGTCCTCAGGCGCGGCGACCGTGACCTCGCCGTAGCCGTCCCCGTCGAAGTCTCCCGCCCCGCTCACCGCCCAGCCATAGCCCTCGATGCTCGCGTCGGGCACGGCGTCGGGACCGTCCGAGGAGCTGTGGTAGACAAAGGCCGCTCCAACACCGCTCTCCCAGCCGCTGGCGCCCACGATCAGGTCAGGGAAGCCGTCGCCGTTGACGTCCGTGACGCCCAGGCTGGCGCCAAAGTCGGGGTCGGTGGCGACGACCTCGTCCAGGGTCCAGGACGCCGTGTCCGCCCAGAGGGAGCTGGAGGGGACCCCGCGCGCGGCGGAGCCGCCCTCCATGGGCCGCGCCATTTGTTTGAGCTCAAACATTCTCTCATCATCTGGCCTGGGCGACGACCAACAAGCGGGGAGCAGGACGGTGAGCGGGAGCAGGTGCGCGGCGAGACGATGGGTCATGGCGCGATGATACGACGCGCTGCAGCGGCGAGAGCGCCGGCTGTGTCAACTCCCGGTCAAACGGGCCCGACGAGCTACCGACGGCGGCTGTCGCGCCATCTCAGCAGGCTCGGGGTTCGCTGAGCGGGGGGGTGTCCCGGCGGCCTCGCGCGCAGAATCTTAATGTTGTAGAATCTGCGTTGACCCATTGCCGCATACCTTCTGTATACGAAGCCATGGGTGACCTCTCAGCCAACCTGAGCCGCCCCTCCTGCCAACGCTGCGGCAGAAGGTCGCCGGCGCCCACGTCGAGGCGGCGCCGAGCGCCAGCGGCCAGGCGACCGGCAAGGGCGGTCCCCGCGAGCCCAGCGCACACGCGGACCAGGACGAGGTCGAGGTCGAGTTCGAGGTCGAGGATGAGGGCTCATGCGCAGGGACCTGCTCCACTGGTGGTTGTGCCAGGCCATACCGGCCGCGCTCATGGAGCGCCTGCCCGACCACATCT
>CAZKWG010000998.1:0-2417 GCA_964556105.1 uncultured Enterobacterales bacterium
CGCGTCCAGGCCGTCCCAGGGGACGATGTTGTCGCCCGCGGTCGCCTCGCCCGAGAGCGAGAGGTCCGACGCGCCCGAGAGGTCGTAAGTGCCGTCTCCGTCGGTGTCGCAGACGATGCGGTAGGTGCCGTCCACGCTGCTGGTGAACGCGAAGCCGCCCTCGATCTCGCCCGGCGAGATGGTGTCGCAGTCGCCTCCATCGCTGTAGACCGCCTCGCCCGACACCTCCGGCTCCGAGAACGTGTAGGTCGCGTCCGTCGGCGGGTTCAGGTAGAGCGGGTAGGCCGCCGAGAACGTCGCGTCGGTGTACACCTCGTAGTCCACGCTGTACCCGGAGTAGGGCGCCCCGAGCCCGAAGCTGTTCGCCGCAGCGACCCACTCGTAGCCGGCCAGACCGTCGGTGAGCATCTCGATGACGCCCGTGTTGACGTCGTCCCCCGCATCGACCTTGGCGTAGAAGCTGCCCGAGAACGAGGCCGCCTCGCTGTACGAGCCCGCGTTGAAGTACCAGGCGTAGCTCCACAGGCGCCCGCCATCGCCCACCGGGTCGCCCGTCGTGGCGTCGTTGACGGAGATGTCCCAGTAGTTGTACTCAGGGGATTCCCAGGTGATCTGATAGGCGCCGTTCCCGGCGGTCGGCGTGATCTCGTCGCCGTCGCCGTAGGTCCCGATCAGCGTGCCGTCCGGCCCATAGACCGTGATGTCGTTGCCGCTGTCCGCGCCCGAGGACGAGCTGGTGCGCGTCGTCGTGTAGGCGATGATCTCGTTGTCCGCGTCCAGGATGTCCACGTAGGCCGTGGTGTAGACCACGCCCGCCAGCGTGCCGACGAGGTTCTGGTCGCCGAGGTCGTCGTAGCCTTCGGCGACGGCTGGCCGTGAAGCCGCGACGGAGGCGAGGCCGAGCAGGCCCAAGACGAGGTTCAGGCGACCAGCACGGTTGCGACGATACATGAGTGACTCCTTGGCTCAGCCGCGATTCATATCCGAACATCCATTCAGAGTCACTTTCAGTTGGCGCGTCGTCACACCCGCAGGGCCCGCGCTCGCTTGCTCCCTGGGCGCGCCAGGGCTACGAGGCCCCCCCTCGGAGCGCACCCTGGAAGCCGACTCTCCCTCCTCTGGCGGCCCCGCCCCCGTCGCTGCCTCGGGCGTTGCGTTGATGCTCGGCAGCAGTCTGCTCTTCGCCGCCATGGCCACCTGCGTCGGCGCGGCGCACCAGCGGGCGCCCGAGCTCTCTCCCTGGGTCACCAGCGCGTGGCGCGCCGGCGTCAATCTCACAGCCCTCGTCCTGCTGGCCCGCGGTCGAGGAGCGCTGCTCTGGGGAGACCGCCGCCCCGCCCTGTGGGTGCGCGGCGCGACCGGCGCGCTCTCGATGATCACCTACTTTGGCGCCCTGGCCTACCTGAGCGTCGGCGAGGCCGCCTTCCTCAACCAGACCAGCGCGGTCTGGGTCTCCTTGCTCGGCCCCTTCGTGCTCGCCGAGCCCACCGGGGGCCTGGTCTGGGTGGCGGTGCTGGGATCCTTGGGCGGCCTCTCGCTGCTCGCGGCCCCGCGCGAGGTGCCTGGCGACCTGCTGGGGCGCGCGCTCGGTCTGGGCTCGGGCTTCGCCGCCGCCCTGGCCTATCTCTCGGTGCGGCGGGCCTCGGCCAGCAACCCCGCTATCGCCGTCATCTTCTACTTCACCCTGATGTCCGCGATCATCGCCGTGATCGGGGCGCTGCTCACGGGCGCCTCCTGGCCGCGTGACCCCGTCGTGCTGGCGCTCCTCGTGGGATCGGGCCTCTGCGCCACCCTGGCCCAGCTCGGCATGACCCGCGCGTACACGATCTCCAAGGCCGCCCCCGTCGCCGCCGCCAGCGCCGCCAGCCCGCTCTTCTCGACCTTGATGGGCGCGGCCTTCCTGGGCCAGGTGCCGGACGGGCGGGCGCGGATCGGCATGGCCGTGCTGCTGCTGACGGGCATGGTCCTGCCCTGGCTGGCCGAGCGACGAGGCGCCGCCGCCTGAGCCCCTCAGGAGCGCCGCAGCAGCGCCCCCATCCGCTCCGTCGCCTGGGCGTGCAGGAGGTCGATCTGCGCGTCCTCCTGTGCCGGATCCCAGGCCGGCGGCACCAGCGGCTCGGACAGGAAGGCGCGGATCTTCACGGGCCGCGGCAGCAGCGTCGGCCCGATCCCCCGCACCAGCGGCACGGGCCAGTGGGCGCGCGCGTAGACCGCGTCCGTCAGGCGGCTCGGGTAGACGGTGAAGATCTCGTCCGCCGCCGGGCAGGCGCCGAAGATCATCGGGACGCCCGCGCGCAGCGCCAGGCGCACGAAGCCGCGCCGCCCCTCCCAGCGCGAGCGCCGCCGCTCCTCCCGCGGGCGCAGCGACTCCCACATCCCACCGGGCGCGACGCCGAGGATGTGCCCGTCGGCCAGCA
>CAZKWG010000999.1:0-2415 GCA_964556105.1 uncultured Enterobacterales bacterium
GCGCGCTGGTCAGCGTCCTTCTGGCCATCCTGTTCACCTTCGCCCCGCCGCTCGGACGGCCGTCGGGCCCGGGGTTGCGCCCCATCATGAACACGACGTCGCTGACCAACAAAGCGGCGCGGATGTCGTGGGTGATGATGATCAGCGTGTTCGCCTCGTCCATGTGGGCGACCTCGATGAGCAGCTCAACCACGTCCAGCAGCGCCGCCGGGTCCAGGCCCGAGAACGGCTCGTCCAGGATGAGGAGCTGGCGCTGGTTCATGAGCTGCTGAGCGATGGCGGCGCGCTGGCGTTGACCGCCGGAGAGCTCGCTCGGGTAGTGTTTGCCGTGGCCACCCAACCCAAAGCGCTCGAGCAGGCTCTGCGCTCTCTCCCTCGCGTCGCCTACGCTCTGGCCGGCGGTCTGACCGGCGACCACCAGGTTGTCCAGCACGGTGCGGTGGCGCAGCAGCGGGTAGTTCTGGAAGACCACGCCGACCGAGCCCTGGACCAGCGGCCGGCCGCCCACGCCCACCACGGCGCCGCGATTCGGCGCGTCCAGGCCCGCCACGATGCGCAGCAGCCGCGTCTTGCCCACGCCGGACGGCCCCAGCAGGGCGGCGATCTGGCCCGTCGTCGCGCCCTCGCGCACCCGGTCCACGATCTGCAGACTCACGCCGTCCAGGATCAGGCGGCCGCCGAGGGTCAGCGCCACGTCCTGGACGTCCAGCAGGACGTCACCGTTCGCCATCAGCGCCTCACCTGGTCCAGCGCCGCGTAGGGGCAGAGGATCCGCGTCAGCACGCCCATGCCGTAGTCCAACAGCAGCCCCACCACGAGGATGGCGATGAGGATGGCGTAGACCTCGGCGAGGTGGAAGTGCTTGTTTTGATTGAGGATCATGGCGCCCAGCCCGCCCTCGGCGCGGCTGATGCCCTCGACCATGGTGATCATCGCCCAGCCGATGGCCAGGTTCTGGCGCAGCACGTCCAGCGCCTTGTCCAGCGTGCCCAGGATGACCACCTCCCAGAGGATGCGGCCCTCGCTGGCGCCGAGCACGCGCATGTGATCGAAGCGCTCGCGCGGGATGGCGATGACCTCGCTGGCCATCGCCGTCACGAAGAAGGTGCTCATGCCAAAGGTCAGCAGCACCAGCTTGAGATCGTAGCCCCCGCCCGTGAGCAGGGTGAACGGCACGACCAGGCCGGTGACGCCGAGGAAGCGCAGCTTGGAGACCGCCGCCACCAGGGGCCGGAAGGCGGCGATCACCGTCAGATAGCTGAGGCCCATCGAGAGCACCACCGTGACCAGCAGCGCGTGCAGGATGAGCTTCAGCGTGGTGAAGAGCTCGGGGCCCATGCCCTGCTCCCACCACAGGTTGGAGAGGGCCGAGAGCACCTCACCCGGGCCGGGCAGGCTCTCCCAGGGAGAGAGCAGCCAGACCAGCAGCCCCAGGCCCGCCCAGGCGCCGACCAGGGCCAGCGCCACGACGCCGTCGATGGCGCGGTTGGGCAGGAAGGCGGCCTTGATTTTGTCGGTGTTCATCCCTTATTTTGTCGTTCCGAGGACGATCTCGACGCGGCGGTTCTTCGCCCGACCCTCCGCCGTGGTGTTGGCGTCCACCGGCTGGGTCGGGCCGTGGGCGAAGACCTTGACGCGGCCCTGCGGGAAGTTGGCCGGCGCCTGGGCCTCGAGCCAGGTCTTCACGGCGAAGGCCCGATCCTCGGAGAGCTGCATGTTCTTGTCCACGTTGCCCTGGTTGTCCGTGTGGCCGTGGATCTCGACGAGCGTGCCGCCGGCGATGACCAGATCCTTGAGGAGCTGGTCCAGCTCCGCCTGGGCCTTGGGCGTAAACGTGGCCTTGCCCGACGCGAACTCGATGTTCCACTGACGCCGGCTGACCACCTGCTCCACCTTGGACGACTCGGAGAAGGTCGCCATGTCCGCCGCCGTGGTAGGCGCCGCCGCCGTGGCGATCTCGCGGATGTAGGAGGTGTCGGTGATCTCCTCGACCGGGTACCAGCTCGGCATGATGTCCGGGTACTGACTCTTCACGATCGCGGCGAAGACCGTGTACGTCGCGGCGAAGGCGTTGGCCGAGCCCGGCGTCATGCCGAAGAGGGCCAGGTTGTCCGCCAGGTTGTTCACCGACGAGCCGCCCAGCTCCACCGTGAGCCCCTGCTTGTCCTTCTCCTGCTGGATCTTGAAGTACTTGTACCAGTAGCCCGCGTCCTTCTCCTTGTAGACCACGGCGCTGATGGCCGCCGCCTTGCGCAGCGCCTCGTCGCTCTGCTTGATCTGGTCGCCCGCCTCGAAGATGGCGCTCAGCATGCCCTTGACCGTCTCGCGGTTCTCGCTCATCCACTTCTTGTGGCCGATGATCACGTTGGGCATCTGCGAGCGGTACTCGTTGGTGGAGACGATCGAGACCAGCCC
>CAZKWG010001000.1:0-2398 GCA_964556105.1 uncultured Enterobacterales bacterium
GCCTTCGCCCCTGGCTTCAGGATGATCGAGCAGAGCATCGGGGTGAGCGTCAGCGCCACCACCATGCTCACGCCCACGCTGGCGGCGACGGTGACGCCGAACTCCAGGAAGAGCCGCCCCGTGGTGCCGCCGGTGAAGATGACCGGAAGAAAGACCACGACCAGCGAGAGGGTGGTCAGGACGACGGCGCCGGCGATCTGGCGCGTGCCGGCCAGGGCGGCCTCGAAGACCGGCTCGCCCTCCTCGATCCGGCGGACGATGTTCTCCAGCACGACGATGGCGTCGTCTACGACCAGGCCGATGCTCAGCACCAGCCCGAACAGCGTGAACACGTTGATCGTGAAGCCCGCCACCCAGAGCACCAGGAAGGTGCCGACGATGGAGACGGGGATGGCGATGGCGGGGATGAGCGTGCTGCGGAGGTCGCGGAGGAAGGCGAAGATCACCAGGACGACCAGGCCGAAGGCCACGCCCAGGGTGAGCTGCACGTCATGAATCGAGGTGCGCACGGAGCTGGCGCGGTCATAGATGACGTCCAGGCTCATGCCGGCCGGCAGGTCGTTCTCGATCTCCGGCAGACGACGCCAGATCTCATCGGAGACGTCCACCACGTTGGCCCGCGCCTGCGGGGTCACGGCCAGGGTGGCGGCGGGGACGCCGTCGGCGCGCGCGCCGGTGCGCTCGTTCTCGGCGCCCAGGCGGATGTTCGCCACGTCGCGCAGATAGACGGCGCGCTGGCCGTCCGAGCGCAGCACCAGGGCGCCGAACTCTTCCGGCGAGCGCAGGCCGCCCTCGAGCTGCAGCGCGAGCTGCGTGGACTGCCCCTCGATGCGCCCCGCCGGGAGATCGACGTTCCCCGACCGCAAGGCGGCGTCGATGTCCGAGACGGTGACGCCGCGCGCCGCCATGCGGACGGCGTCCAGCTCGAGGCGCATCGCGTAGACCCGCCCGCCGAAGATGTCCACGCCGCTGACGCCGCTGACGTTCTCCAGGCGCGCACGCACGATGTTCTCGGCGATCTCCGTCGCCTCCAGCAGGTCGCGGCCCTCGGCGCCCAGGCGGATGAACATGACGGTCTGGGCCAGGGCGTCGGACTTCTCCACCACCGGCTCGTCCACGTCGTCGGGCAGGCGCTTGCGCGCGCGGCTCACCCGGCTGCGCACGTCGTTGGCGGCGGCCTCCAGATCCTTGTCGAGGTCGAACTCGATGGTGATCGTCGAGGCGCCGTCCTGGCTCGAGCTGGTCAGCGTGCGGATGCCCTCGACGCCGTTCAGCTCGCGCTCCAGCACCTCGGTCACGTCGGACTCGACCAGGGCGGGGTCGGCGGCGGGCCAGGTGGTGGTGACCGTGACGATGGGGTTCTCGACGTCGGGCGTCTCCCGCACGGAGAGCAGGCTGTAGCCCATTCCGCCCAGCAGGAGGATGAGCAGCGAGACGACGGCGGCCAGAACAGGCCGGCGGATGAAGAGGTCGGTCCAGGTCACGGCTTCACCGCGGGCGCGGCGGCTGGATCGGCCGTGGGCTCAGGCTCGAGCACCTGGACCATGGCCCCGGGGCGCAGGCGGGCGAGGCCCTCGACGACGACGCGCTCGCCGACGGCCAGGCCGTCGAGCACCTCGAGCCGGGTCTCGCCGCGCTCGCCGGGGCGTATGGGGCGCAGCTCGGCCTTGCCCTCGGGGTCGATGACGTAGGCCGCCATCCCGCCGCCCGCGCGCACCACGCTCTCGGTGGGGATGAGCACGGCGTCGGGGACGCGCGCCGTGACGATCCGCGCCTCGGCGCTCATGCCGGGGCGCAGCACGCCCGCCGGGTCCTGGAGGGCGACGCGCACATCGACCGTGCGTGATCCGTCGTTGATCCGCGGCGCCACGTAGGAGACCTGGCCGTCGAACGAGACGCCAGGGAGCGCGTCCACGGCCACGGTCGCCGGCTGTCCTGGCGCCAGGCTGCCGAGCGCCGTCTCTGCCAGGGCCAGATCGACAACTAGATTATCTAGTGACTCCAGGCGCGTGATCCGCCGCGAGGGGTCCACCAGCTCGCCCACCGCCACCTCGCGCAGGCCGACGATCCCGTCGAAGGGCGCGGCGATGGTCGTCTTGCGCAGCGCCTCCTGGGCGCGGATCAGCGCCGCCTTCGCCAGCGCCGCCTCGGCCTCGGCGCGGTCCTGATCGGCCTTCGCCGCGTCGCCGCGCGCCACCAGCGCCACCTTGCGCGCCAGCTCCAGCTCGGAGAGCGTGGCCCGCGCCTCGGCGTCCAGCAGCGCCGCGCGCGCGTCTGCGCTGCGCAGGCGCACGAGGGCCTGCCCCTTCTTCACCGCCTGCCCATCCTGGAAGAGGACCGCCTCTACCAGCCCTTGGATCTCGGGTCGCAGGACGGCCGAGTCGATGGCGGCCAGGGC
>CAZKWG010001001.1:0-2391 GCA_964556105.1 uncultured Enterobacterales bacterium
CGCAACGCGCGCGCGCCATCCGCAAGTGCGCGATGCGTCGTTGCGAGCGACCGACAGGGTTCACCAGCACGTTCTCCGGCTTGAGATCGCCGTGCAGTGCGCCGCGGGCGTGCACGTGGGCGAGGGTCTGGAGGAGCGCGCCCAGGCGCGGGGCCAGCGCCTCCCAGGCGCAGGGGATGGGCAGGCCGGGGAAGTGTGCGCCGTCTACGCGGTCCAGCACGAGATAGGGGGTGTGCTCCTCGAAACCCGAGTCTCGAAGACGAATCACGCCTGGGACGTCCAGGCGCTGCAGCGCGAGCAGCTCGCTCCTCCAGGCGGGCGCCGTCGCCTCGGAGAACAGCTTGACGGCGATCCGCTCGCCGCTCAGCGCGTCCTCGGCCTCCCACACCTCCGCCGCGCCGCCTGTCCCCAGGCGCCCCAACAATCGATATCGGCCTCCAATGCGTATCAGCCGCGCCCCCTGTCGGTTTTGATATCACAGAGCGCGACGAAGACGCCATCAGCAGGTGACATTGTCACTTGGAGGTCATCATGCAGAGGTCGCCTGGGGGGGACGCTCGCCAGGACGAGCGTGGCCGGCGCGCGCTCACGCTGCTGCGGATCTGGCGGGACGAGGAGGCGCCGGTGCTCCCGATCGAGAGCCTGATCGTGCTCCTTCGACAGACGGCGCTGGTCTGCCCGCTGCCCGAGGACCCGCGCGAGGGCGCGCGCCAGGTCCTCGCGCTGCTGGCGCTGGACCCGCTCCCGCTGATCTGCCTGCCTGGGACCCCGGGCGAGCCCGATCCCTTCGACCCCAGCCCGGCTTACGTGGCCGACCCGGTCGGGGCGGAGCGCAACCTCCTGAGGGGCCTGGACGCCTGCGCCTGGCGCCAGATTCAAGCTGCGGCGCGGCGCGGGCTGGGTTAGGAGACGGGGTCCCTCTTTTCAAGGACGTGCCATGTCTCTCTTGAATGACTTTCTGCGCGACGCGTTCAAGCCCGAGGAGCTCCACCGCCTGCTGAGTCAGGTCGGCGGGCGAGAGCTGGTCCAGGGCCTCCCGAACTACATGCTGGCCAGCCGGGCCCTGTATGCGACGGCGGCGGAGGACGCGCTGCGGAGCGCCGGCCTGGTCACCGATCCAGCCCTCTACGAGGCGCTCCTCGCGGCCCGGGTGCGGCGCAAGGACGAGATCGTGGCGATCGCCCAGCAGGAGGGCGCCGCCTGGCCGATCGGGGCGGCGCCCGTCGCGCCGGTCGTTCCTGCCGCCGACCCGAGGCGGAGCGCTCCCCCGGCCCCGCCCGCTCGCCCCGAGCCCCTGGTCATCGAGCTGGAGCTGAGCAGTGGCCGCGCCTCGGCGAGGGCCAACATCCTGGGCCGCGCGGTCCAGGGAGACGTCACGCTCGAGGCGCTCGCCGCTCCGATCCAGGCGCACATCGAGGCGCTGCGCGTCAATCCGGCTCAGTCCGAGCCCAGCCTGGCGGTGGGCCGCGCCCTGCGCGCGCTCCTGCTGCGCGACGGGGTGGCCAACGTCTACACCCAGGCCTACACGGCGGCGGCCGGACAGTCGCGCCCGCTGCTCCTGCGCCTGCGGCTGAAGGACGCCTGGGGTCAGACCCCCTGGGAGCTGCTCATGCTGCCGGGCGACGCGGACGTCTTCCTGGCCAACCAGGAGCGCGTCTGGCTGAGCCGCGTGCTGGCTCCCCAGATCGCCATCCACGGGCAGAGCCCGCCCTCGCCGGCCCGCGTGCTGCTGGTGACCGCCAACACCGGGCTGGGCCGGCCCCTGGCGCTGGACAAGGAGCGGGACAGCCTGCTGGCCGTCTGGCGCGAGAAGGACCCGCGCGCCCAGGTCACGGTCGTGGAGAACCCAACCTACGAGAGCCTCGCCGACGCCATCGGCGATGAGCCCTGGACCCTGGCCCACTTCGCCGGCCATGGTACCTCGCTCGGACTGCTGATGGCCAACGGGACCACGCTGACCGCGCACGAGCTGGGGCGGCTCCTGGGCGGGCAGGCGGCGATGGTCTACCTGAACGTCTGTCACGGTTCGAGCCCCGACTCCTCTCGCGCGGCGCCGACCGGCTACGACTGGACGAGCACGGCGACCAACCTCGCGGCTCAGGGCTGTCAGCACGTCGTGGCCTTCGGCGCGCCGCTCCACGATCGCGACGGCCTGGGCGCCGCGCCGATCTGGCACGGGGCCATCGCCGAGGGCCTCAGCGCCGAGGAGGCCACGGCCCGAGCCCGCTTCCACCTGCGCCGCTCCCGCGCCAACGGCTTCGGGTTCCTGCAGCACTTCGTGACCCAGACCTGAGGCGGGCGCCTCTCTACAGCGCGACCCCGCCCCGGAACACCCAGGCGTCGGGCCCGAAGAAGGAGCCGACGCCCAGGTCGTCCAGGCCGTCGCCGTCC
>CAZKWG010001002.1:0-2387 GCA_964556105.1 uncultured Enterobacterales bacterium
GCGCGTTGCCCTCCTGGTGGTTGTCCGTGACGTTCGGCGAGGGGATGAGCAGGCTCGGACGCCCCACCGCGCACAGCTCGGACAGGGTCGAGGAGCCCGCCCGGCAGAGCACGAGATCGGCCACCGCGTAGGCGTCGAACATCCGATCCTCGTAGCCGACCACCGCCACGCCCGTGGGGAGCGGATCGCTCAGCTCGGCGCGCACCGCGGCCTCGTACTTCGGCCCGGTGATGAGCAGCACCTGCCAGCCGCGATCCGCCTTCGCCGCGGCGATCCCGGCCTGGTTGATCGCCGCCGCCCCCAGCGAGCCGCCCACCACCAGCAGCGTACGCTTCTGTGGATCCAGCCCGTAGCGCTGCGCGGCGCTGGCCCGGTCCCCGCTCAGCACCCGCGGGTTGACCGGGCAGCCCACCAGCGCGCGCGGCGCCTTGCCCGGCAGCTTCGGGCCGGTCGCCTCATAGGTGAGCAGGACGAGGTCAGCAACCCGCGCGCAGAGGCGGTTGGCCAGCCCCGGCGTGACGTTGGCCTCGTGCACCACGCTCTTCAGACCGCACAGCCAGGACGCCAGCACGGGCGGCGCGGACACGTATCCGCCGACGCCCAGGACGAGGTCCGCCCCGTGCTCCCGGAGCATGGCGCGGCTGGCCAGCGTGGCCCGCAGCAGCCCCCAAAAGAAGCGGACCTTCGCCCCCAGCCCCGAGCGGGGGAAGGCCACCGCCGGCACCGCGTAGAAGGGCACCCCGCGCTGCGGCACGACCCGGCCCTCCAGCCGCGTTGGATCGCCATAATAGAGGATCCGGTGTCCGCGGGCGGCCAGCGCCTCCCCCATGGCCAGCGCCGGGTAGACGTGCCCGCCCGTCCCGCCGCCCGCCAGCACGATGGTCCGCCCCGAGCTCGTCCCTGCCGCCCCCATGTCTCCGCCCCCACCCCGCGCCTTCGCCGCGTCCGCACACGGGACACGCGCCCCGCTCCCGCCCTGGTATCGCAGGCGAGGTCCGCTCGGCCAGCCCTTGGCCAGTCCCTCCGATCGAGATAGAGGCAGCGCTTGTGAGCCCACGGCCCCCGTCCAGTGGTCCGCTCAGCTCCCGGAGACTGGAAGAAGCGATGAAGAGCTACAGCCGAGGCCTGTTCCTCTGGGTGTTCCTCGCCCTTGTCGTGATGCTCGCGTTCACGATGATGAGCAACCCCTCGGGCTCGAAGGAGCTCGAGCTGTCGTTCACGGACCTGCGCGCGCGCGTCCAGGGCGGCGAGGTCGCTGCGCTGACCGTCAAGGGGCAGGAGATCGAGGGCAAGCTCAAGGACGGGTCGGCCTTCCACGCCACCGGCCCGACCACGAGCGAGAGCTTCCTCAACCTGATCGCCGAGAACGACGTCAACGCGACCTTCGAGCCCGCGCCCTCGGGCGGGGCCCTGGCCATCCTCACCTCGGCCCTTCCCGCCGTCCTGCTGTTCATCGTCGTGCTGCTCTTCATGCGGCAGCTTCAGGTGGGCGGCGGCAAGGCGATGAGCTTCGGCAAGTCTCGCGCCCGCCTCATGTCGGAGACCGGCAAGAAGATCACCTTCGAGGACGTCGCGGGCGTAGACGAGGCCAAAGAAGAGCTGCAGGAGGTCATCGACTTTCTGAAGGAGCCGCGCAAGTTCACCCGGCTCGGCGGCCGTATCCCCAAGGGCGTCCTGCTGATGGGCCCCCCGGGCACCGGCAAGACCCTGCTGGCCCGCGCCATCGCCGGCGAGGCCGGCGTCCCCTTCTTCACGATCTCCGGGTCGGATTTCGTCGAGATGTTCGTCGGCGTCGGCGCCAGCCGCGTCCGCGACCTCTTCGAGCAGGGCAAGAAGCACGCGCCCTGCATCATCTTCATCGACGAGATCGACGCCGTCGGTCGTCACCGTGGCGCAGGCCTCGGCGGCGGTCACGACGAGCGCGAGCAGACGCTGAACCAGCTCCTCGTCGAGATGGACGGCTTCGAGTCGAACGACGGCGTCATCATCATCGCGGCGACCAACCGCCCCGACGTCCTCGACCCCGCCATCCTCCGCCCCGGTCGCTTCGACCGGCGCATCACGGTCAACCGTCCCGACGTCCGCGGCCGCGAGGCGATCCTCCGCGTCCACACGAAGCGCGTCCCGCTTTCGCCCGACGTCGACATGGAAGTCATCGCTCGCGGTACGCCCGGCTTCGCCGGCGCCGACCTCGAGAACCTCGTGAACGAGGCCGCGCTCCTCGCCGCACGTCAGGACAAGGACGCGGTCAGCCAGGCCGACTTCGAGCTCGCCAAGGACAAGGTCCTCATGGGCTCCGAGCGCCGGTCGATGGTCATGACCGAGGAGGAGAAGTGGAACACGGCGGTCCACGAGGCCGGCCACGCGATCATGATGATCGCGAACCA
>CAZKWG010001003.1:0-2382 GCA_964556105.1 uncultured Enterobacterales bacterium
GCAGCCGGTCACGGAGCGAGGCGGGCGCGGCCCGAAGCCAGGCGCGCGCGCGGTCGAGGAGCTTCTCGTCGACGCCGTCCTCGCCGTCCTGCGCCGCCAGCTCGGGCGTCCAGTCGGCGCCCAGCACGCCCGGGTGGAGGCGCACGGTGACGCGCCCGCGGAGCTTGTGCTGAACCTCGTCGCCCAGGTCGGAGACGGGCGAGCGGTCGGCAGGATCGAAGGTGCCGAGGAAGAGGCCGCCGCGCTCCGCCGGGAAGACCAGCGTGTCACCGGGGCGCACCTCGGCCAGCGTGATGAGGGCGCTCTCCTCGCCGCGCCAGCGGAGAATGCGTGGTGTATCATCGCTGTAACGTCTGTTACTGTCCTGATCGTCCGCCAGCTCCGGGCCGGCGTCGCTCAGGCTGACGGGGCGCCGATCGCGTGGATCCAGCCAGCGGCGCAGGGCGCCCAGAGAGAGGGGGAGGGCCTCCAGGCTCCCGGGGGGAGCGGCCTCCAGCCGCGCGCAGAGGGCGTCGCGGTCGCCGGCCTCGAAGAGGGCGGGCGCGAGATCGGCGCGCCAGACGATCTGCACCTCGGTCTCCGGGCGGCGCGGGCCGTGGAGGAAGAGGGAGACGTCCGGGCTGGGGTCGGGTGCGGGGTTGGTCTGAGCGAGCTGGTCCACATAGGCTGGCAGCAGGAGCGGGGCCTGGGCGGAGGCTGCGAGCAGCGGCCTGAGGTCGTCGCCACTCCGTACCTGTAACGCCGATATACCGAAGTCGAGCGCGGTCTGGGTCTGGAGCCAGGCCCAGGTGGTCGCCATCGCGGCGCCGTAGACGGGATCGACCGCGTCGGGCTTCGCCTGGTCTGCGCGGATCACGACGAGGGCCCGCGCGCCGCCGCGAAGCCCGCTGCGGTTCAGCCGCCCGAGGCGCTGGCGCAGGGCGTCCAGCGGCGCGCACTCGCTGACGAGCGCGTCCAGATCGTAGTCGGCGCCGGCCTCCACGCACTGGGTCGCCACCAGGAAGCGGGGGGCTCCCTCGCCGCCGACCTCGCGCTCTGGATCGACCCAGCCGGCGATCTCGCGCTCGACCTGCTGGCGGTCCAGGGGGCGCATCCGTCCCGTGATCAGGGCCACGCTCCGCCCGGCCTCGCCGAGCAGGCGCGCCACCTGCCGCGCGGTCTCCACGCGGTTGACGATGACGCCCGTCGTACAGCCCGCTCCGCCCAGGGCCTGCGCCTCGGTAGCGACGCGGGCGGCGAATGCGGCGACGCGCTCGGGCTCCTCACCCTTGACCGGGACCTCGAGCAGAGACGTGGGCTTGCGCGCCTCCAGGCGGCGGCGCAGCGCGGGGTGGGCGTGGTCCTCCGGCCCGAGCTGGAAGGGTGACCCCTCACGCTGGTCGCGCTGGGTCGCCGAGAGGCGGCTGACGAGGAGGCGCGCGGGCTGCTCGAGCGCTCCGCCAGCTCGGAAATAACGCCCTTGTAACATGGACAAGGTCTGCTCGAAGGGCGCGGCGAGGTGGACCTCGTCGAGCAGGTACAGGCAGTCGCGGCCGAGCAGGCCGGCGTGGATGGGCCTCATCCCGTCCGAGACGCCATAGCCCCGAAAGAGCAGACGGGAGCCGACCTGGTCCACGGTGGACAGCGCGATCAGCGGCTGATCGGGCCGGCGCGCCCAGGCGTCGTCGCGCACCATCGCGCCGCGGAGCACGGTGGTGGCGAGCGGGCGATCTCCGCCGTGATACAGGCACAGGCGCCGGGCGACCTCGGCCAGCACGCCGCCCCTGGCCTCCGCGATTCGCTCCGCCAGGAGGTGGGCGCGCGCGGCGGCCTGATCGACGATGGTGCGGCGATCCACCACCAGGAAGACGCGGCGGGGGAAGCGCCGCTGGGCGGGAGGGCGATCGGCGTCGCAGGCCAGCAGGAAGACGGCGACGTCCAGCGCGCTGGTCTTGCCCGCGCCGGTGGGCAGGTCGAGCTGCTCCGGCCACGTCCCCTGGTCGTAAATCTGGCGGGCCAGCCGCCGCTGCCAGGGGTAGGGGTCGCGGTCCCAGAGGGCCTGAAAGAAGGCGTCGAAGTCCAATGGTCCGAGGGTCATGGCTCGCCCTCTTCCACGGGGCACATCAACCCGTACCCGTAGTAGCGCCCGGCGCCCAGGAGCACAGGGCCGGCGACGGGCTCGTCGAAGCGCACCCAGGCGTGGACGAGGACGCGGGGGTGGCCGCCGCTGAGGAAGCCGTGGAAGTCCCGGCAGGGTCGGCTGCCCTGCACCTGGGGAGAGGGTCGGAGCTCCACCGCCGCGGGCTCGGGCAGGCCCACGCGGAGGATGGCCTCGCGCACGGTCTGCTCGGCGCGCGCCAGGACCCCGTCGATGCGGGCCCGCTCCTCGGCGGGGTCGCGGCC
>CAZKWG010001004.1:0-2367 GCA_964556105.1 uncultured Enterobacterales bacterium
GCATACGAGATTTGTTCCAGTGACTGGAGTTCAGACGTGTGCTCTTCCGACCAGGACGTTGCCCGGCTTGATGTCGCGGTGGATGACGCCGCGGGCATGCGCGTGGGCCAGCGCGTCCAGAAGCTCGGAGAGGATGCGGCGCGCCTCCTCCCAGCTCGCCCGCCCGCAGCGGTGCTTCACCGAGCCGAGGGTGGCCAGCTCCATGACGAGATAGGGGCTTCCGGCGATGCCGATCTCCGGCATGGTGTCGTCGAGCACGCCGTGGTCGAGCACGGCGATGATGCCGGGATGATCGAGGCCGGCGACCGCATGCACCTCGTTGCGAAAGGCCTCGAGCACGTGGCGGTCGTTGCTGCGGCTGACGCTGAGCACCTTGATGGCCACCGGGACGCCCTGCTCGCGGTGAACCCCACGCCAGACCTCTCCGCTCGCGCCGCGGCCGATGACCTCCTCCAACGAGAAGGGGCCCAGTGGCCTTCCGGAGGCTGCTGTGTCGGCCACGCTCCCGTTCACGTCCCGCTGCTCCTTCGCAGATCCACCAAGCTGAATGTTACTCCCAAAGGGCCTCGGGGGTCATCTGGTCGTGCCGCTCTCTCCGCGTCTGGCCGCCATCGCCAGCCTCGTACCCGCCGCGCTCCCGATGGCTGACATCGGGACAGATCACGGCTTCCTACCTATTCACCTGCTGTTAGTCGGCAAGGTGCCGCGCGCCTTTGCCCTCGATCGTCGGCGAGCGCCCCTCCTCGGCGCGATCGCGAACGCCAGCGCCAGCGGGCTCGGTCTCGAAAAAGGCTTCGTGGCGCGCCAATCGGAGGGGCTCGCCGCGCTGCTGCCCGGGGAGGCGCACACGGCGGTGCTCGCGGGCCTGGGGGGCGCGTTGATCGCGAGGGTCCTGGACCACCCGCTGACCCAACCGGGCGCCGCGGGAGGGCTGGGGCGGGTGATCGCGCAGCCCAATCTGGAGCCCGAGCGGGTGCGGGCCTGGGCGGTGGCCCGCGGCTGGCGCATCGAGGATGAGGTCGTGGTGGCGGATGGTGGGCGGCTCTACCCGACCCTGGTGCTCGAGCCCGGCGGCGCGCCCGCGGAGCTCGACCCGCTCGATCTGGCCTTTGGACCGGTGCTGCGCGCGCGGCGCACGCCGCTCTTCCTGGCCCTCCTCACCCGGCAGCGCGACCAGCTCGCGCGCGCCCTGAGCGAGGCCGTCGCCCAGGCCAGCGACGCCTCCATCGAGGACCTGCGGCGTCGCGTCCAGATCCTCGAGGCGGAGCTGGCCCGAGGCTGAAGGGGCCGCTCAGATCACGTCTACGGGCTCCACGGGGACGCCCTCGCGCGGCCAGATCGGGCGGTCGTCGCTGCCGTCGGCGCGCGTGCAGCCCAGGTGACGCGCCGGGTCCTCGAGAATTCGTTTGAGGGTGGCGATCGCGTGGGAGCCGGCCAGCCCGTCGTCGATGCGCTCGTCGAAGGTGATGCGGAGGGGCAGGATCGGGCGGGCCACGACCACGCCGTCCTCGACCACCGGGCGGAGCTCGATGCGGCCAGCCATGACGAAGAAGGGGCAGTTTCCCCACTCGTAGAGGTGGTGGTAGCCGGCGGACATCCCCAGGCTGCCCAGGTTGGCGACGAAGGCGCCGGTGTAGAGGCCATCGCCCTCGATGAAGAAGCGCGGCAGGAGGTTGTAGTAGTCGAGGCCCCGCAAGATCGGCACGGCCAGGCGCAGCACGGGGCGCGGGAGCGCGTCGAAGAGCGCGTACTCCTTGTCGGTGGCCGTCTGGGTCCCGGAGCGCTCCACGTCGATGGCGGCGTTGATGCGCTGACAGAGCTGCCGGAAGCTCTCGCCGTCCGGGCAGCTCATCTTCACGGTGGAGAGGGCGGCCTTGCGGTCCAGCTTCTTGCGCTTCATGCTGAACGTTATCTGTCGCTGATTTCTCGCGTACAACCTTCGCCCCGAGACGAACCGGCCCATGCGCGGGTTCTCGGCGAGCGCCCCTGACGCGGCCGCCACGAGCAGGTGGCTCACGTCCACGTCCAGGTGCTCGCGCGCCACCTTCATGTACTGCTGGAGGTTCTCGGCGCGGACGTCGACGTCGATGAAGACGATCGACTCGGCGCGCGTAGGCATCACGTAAAACATGAGCCTTCGGAAAGGGTGGGTCTTGAGCAGGGTCCCGTCCGGTCGGGAGGTCTTCGCCTCCGCGAGGACCCAGAGTAGGAGCAGCCCCAGAACGATGATCATCCAGCCCTGCATCTCGCCTCCCGAGCGCGGCGCCGCGTCGCGCGCACGCGGATCGGTTATGCCGCCGGGACGCGGCCTGTGAGGTCGATGGAGGTCCTCTTGCTCCTGTTTCTCGCGGCCCACGCCCTCGCGGC
>CAZKWG010001005.1:0-2365 GCA_964556105.1 uncultured Enterobacterales bacterium
GATGAATGCGGCATGGCACACACCCGCTCACCCCGCCCTATCCCCACCGAGGACGAGTCCCTGCTCGACGGGGCCGTCCGCCTCTACCAGCCCCGCTACGCCCAGCGGCTCACCCGCGAGGACGCGCGCGAGATCGTCAGCAGCCTGACGGGCTTCTTCGGCGTGCTCCGTGACTGGGAGCGCCGCGCCGCCGGCCAGCCGGTGCCGGGCCTGCCCGAACCGGCCGAGGACGAGCGATGAGCGCCGAACGCCGGTTCCGCCTCACCCTCTTCCCCGCACCCACCGTGCGCCCCGGCGGCGATCCCGACCTGAAGGACGGCGTGATCTGGCCGAAACACGGCCGGGCCTGGGAGGGCGACGCGGCCGAGCTGGTGGCGCTGCTGACCACGCCGACGCCGGCCCGGGGCAAGTACAACTGCCCCTACTTCGTGGCCGGGGCGCTGCGCGATCAGGAGCGGTGCAACGCGGCCTTCGAGGCGGCGAGCGTCGTGGCGCTCGACGTGGACCACGGGATCACGACCTGGGACGCGCACGCGCGCTTCCTCGACCTCTTCCATGTCATCTACACGAGCTGGCGCCACACCCGCGAGGAGCACCGGTTCCGCCTGGTCCTGCCCCTGGCGCGCGACGTGAACGGCGTCGAGTACCGGCTGCTCTGGCAGGTGCTGAACCGCCGGCTCGACGGCAACGTGGACGAGCAGACGAAGGACCCAGTCCACGCGCTGTTCCTGCCGGTTCGACGGCCCGATGGCCGGCGCTCGGGGGCGAAGGCGTGGGACGAGGTGCCGCTGCTCGACCCGGACGCGCTGCTGGTGGACGCGCTCAAGCTGGTCCAGCCGCCGAGGGCGCGCCGGCCGAGCGAGCCCGTCACGATGCCGCCCGAGCTGGCCCGCGCCGTCGCCGCGCGCCGCCTGGCCACCGAGCCCGACGTGCGCCGCCGCGCCGCCGAGCACCTCCAAGCCGCCATCGGCGAGACCCGCGCCGAGCGCATCGGCTGTCCCAAGTGCGGGCGGCCCTCTGTCTGGTTCTGGCTGGACCCGAGCCAGATGAAGACGGCGCGCTGCAACCACCGGAACTCCTGCGGCTGGTACGGCCGCCTCGAAGAGCTGCTCGACGGCGTGGGGGCGGACTGTGCCTGACTGGACCTCGACCGTCGCTGGCGTCACCCCTTCCAATCCCGATCCTGGCCCCGGTCGGGCCCGCCTGCTCGCCGCGGTGAAGGCGGCCGAGGCGGCTGAGCCTCGCGACGCCGCGCTGCTCGTCGCCGACCTCATGGACAACCCGGAGGCCGTGCGCGAGCTGGCCGCGACCCACCGCCTCGACCCGGCCGGGATCGCCGCGCTGATCATGCGCCTCGGCGCGGTGCGCGGGCTGCAACAGCGGGCGCTCAAGCTGGAGCGCGTGATCCGGGACGCCGCCGAGCGCCAGGGCCGCGCCGAGGCCGACGCCCGCTGGCAGAGCTCCCTCGGGCAGGCCAGCGCCGGCACCGTCGCCGACGATCTCCGCCGTTGCCTGGATGGGCACCCGCTCGCGCACGGCCTGCGCTGCCCGCCCGGCTGGGAGCTGAGCCCGTCGAGCCTGGCCCAGCTCCGCGTGAACCCGGAGACCGAGGACACCGAGCAGTTCGTCATCGTGCACCGGCCCATCGTGGTCGAGGGACGGCTGCGCGACGTGGAGGACGGCTCGATCCACCTCGTGCTCGGCTGGCCGGGCACACAGGGCGGCTGGAACACGCAGGTCGTGCCGCGCTTTCAGGTCGCGGACGCGCGGCAGATCGTGGCGCTCTCGTTCCAGGACGCGCCCATCACCACCAGCAACATGGGGCAGATCGTGAACTTCATCGCTGACTTCGAGAGCCAGAACGCCGAGCAGATCCCGCAGTCGCGCGTGTCCGGCCACATGGGCTGGCAGGGCGAGGGCGACGATCTCTACTTCCTCTGGGGCCGCACGGTGCTGCACCGCGGCGGCGTCGAGGCCCCGGCGCCCGCGGACGACCGCACGCCCGCGCGCTGGCGCTCGGGGCAGGTCCAGCTCCTCACGCCCGACCACGGCACCCGGGCGCTGGCCGATGGCTTCCGCGCGTCGGGCACCTTCGAGGGCTGGCGGGACGCGACGCTCGCCGTGCTGCCCTACCCACGGGCCTTCGTCGCGCTCTACGCCGCGCTGGTCCCGCTGCTCATGCGCTTCATGCCGACGCTGCCGAACTTCATCCTCGACATCTGCGGCGAGACGAGCCTCGGCAAGACCACCATCCTCCGCCTGGCCGCGAGCCTCTGGGGCAGCCCCGATGAGCGCGGCGGCGGCCTGCTGCACGGCTGGGATTCGAGCCGCGTCTTCGTCGAGCGATCCGCCGCGATGCTCGACT
>CAZKWG010001006.1:0-2358 GCA_964556105.1 uncultured Enterobacterales bacterium
GCCGTTCTTTGGCGCGGTCTGCTCGGATCTGGCTCTGGTCCAGGAAGAGCTGCTGCCTGGGCTGGTGCGCGCGGCCCTCCGCGGGGAGGGGCCCGACGCGGTGCGCGCGGCCGTGCTGGGTCCGCTGCGCGGGCAGGCGCCCGAGGGTGGGGGGGCGGTCGTCGCGCTGGCCGACCTTCGGCTCCAGGACTACTGGCACTGGCCCGTGCGGCTGTTCCCGAAGGAGCCCATGGCTCGCCGCCAGGCGCGCGCGCTCAGAGATGCGGAGACCCCGTGGTTGGGCGCTGAGGGGCAGGCGCTGCTGCTCTCGGCGAACCCGAAGGCGGACGATGTCCCGTTGGCGCCGGATCTCGTGGCCCTGCCCACCCCGCCCGCGCCGCCTCCCGGGACGCCGCCGGAGCTGGCGAGCCGGATCGAGGACGCGCGAACGGTGCGCTATCGCAGCGCCATCCGCGTCGAGGCGTGGACCGATGTGGGCCTGGGATGGGTCTTCGGGATGCCCTCCGCGAGCGGGAGCGGGCCGGCGCTGGACCTGCGGCTGGGGGCGCAGAGCTGGCTGGCCAGCGCGCCGCGCCTGGGCTGGGTCATCGGCGGAGGCGCCCAGCTGCTCGGGCTCCCCACGGTGGACGCGTCGCGATCGAGCTCGCCCTTCCCTGGCTTTGAGCTGCCCGCCGCCTCCGGCGTCGCCTATGCCGGGCTGCGGCTCGCGCCCCTCCCGCCGACCGAGCGCCCGGCGAGCCGGGGCGTGGCCTGGGGAGACAGCACCGCGGGCGGCGAGCGCGAGATCCGCCGGTTGCAGCTCGGGCTCCTGGGCGTGGGCGCGGCGGGCGACGGCCAGGACGGGCGCTCGCTGCGCGCGATCTGGCTGGAGCCCTGGCTGGCCTGGTCCCTGGTCCCGGAAGGAACCCGCCGCCAGAGCCTGCAAGCGTACCAGCCCGGGCTGCTGCTCGGGCTCTACGGCCGGATCGGCGGCGAGCAGATCACAGACACATCGACCTGCGCCGCGACGCTGGGCGACAGCGCCTGCCTCTGGGGCGGCGCCGGGTTGCGCCTCCAGATGCTGGGAAAGGTAGGAAAGAAGCCATGATGCCACTCGACTCTCGCGAGATTCTGGCGCGCGTCCGCCTCACGGTGCGCGACGTCCACGACGGCCTGCTGCAGTGGATCGAGCGCACGCTGAGCCTGGCGGGCCTCGAGGGCGTGCAGACCGCCAGCGACTTCCCGCCCGACGGGCGGACGGCGCCGACGCTGGTGGTCTTCCCCTACCGGTTCGGTCCCGACCCCAACCTGCACAACACCGCGCGCGGCTGCTCGCTGCTCGGCCTGGGCCCCGACTATCGGCCTGGCGCGACGGGCCTGCCCGAGCCCTGGTCCCAGATGGGCGCGCTGCTCACGGACGCGCTCCTGGGGGTCTGGCCCGGCGTGGGCGTTGGACGGACCCCGGGCACCCCGCTGGCGACGCCGCGGCCGGTTCAAGCGCTCCCGGAGCCGCTTCAGAGCTGGTATCGCGCCGCTCCGGAGGTCTGGCGGCTCACCCAGGGCTCCAACGAGCTGTGTCGCCTGCCGTCCTTGTGGTACGTGCCGGGCTTGAGCGTGACGGTCAGCTACCTGGTCAGCGCCAGCGCGGCGAGCCGCGGCGCCCTGCCCACCGACGTCGAGTCGACGCCGCTCCTGCTCAGCGCGCTGTCGGCGGTGGTCAGCGCCATCCACCACGAGAACGGCTTCGATCTGGCCATCCGGCCGCAGATCGCCGACCGCCTGTTGCCCGGCTTCGTGCGCTCGGTCAGCGAGACGGTGCTGGCCGCCGCAGGTCCCCCGGATCTGGCGCAGGCGCTCGAGGACGCGGCCGACTCCCTCACCCAATGCCAGATCATGCACGTTCAGGTCTTGCTGACCCAGGAGCTGGCCACCGGCGAGCTGTTCACGCTGATGCAGGCCCTTCAGCGCCCCTTCAAGGCGACCTTCTGCCTCCGCGTCTCCATCCGACTGGCCGACCTCCTCCTGTTCGGGCCGGCGTCCGAGGGCACCCCGCGTCTCGAGCGCTTCGTCTACGCGCCGCCGGACGACCCTGAGGCTCCGCAGGCGCCGGGGATCACCGTGCGCGAGAGGAGCCGCGGATGATCCGTTACACGGTGCGCTGCTCCGAGATCGAGCACCTGCCCAGCCAGGAGCAGCGGACGCTTCAGGTCGGGGAGCGCTTCGACATCGTGTATCTGTTGGACCCGCCGACCAGCCGGAGCCCCCTGCGTCGCGTCGTCATGCGGCAGGCGCGCGGGGACTGGCCGCGCCCCAGCGAGCCGAGCCGTCTGTACCTGCTGCGCTGCGAGCTGGTGGACGATCCACCGCTGTCCTTCCGCG
>CAZKWG010001007.1:0-2357 GCA_964556105.1 uncultured Enterobacterales bacterium
AGAGGCCTGGGGCATGATCACCCTCGTCGAGGGAGAGGCCCGCAGAGAGGTGGTGCGGATCCACCAGGCCCTCGCCGACGGCGCCCGGGTCGCGCAGGACGAGGCGGGCGGCCTGCCCTTCCTCATCCCGGCCAGCGAGCTGAAGCGCCTCTCGGACGCGATGAAGGACAGCTCCGCCAAGGCCCCGGCCATGCCGCAGGGTCTGGAGGGTCTGGAGGGTCTGGAGGGCCTCGGGCTGCCCGAGGGGATGTCGCCGCCTGCGAGTCGGTGAGGCGGCGTCGCGCCCGCGCTACTGGTCCCGGACGTCCATCACGCCGTCGCCGTCGAGATCCTTGCCGGTCTTGACGACGTTGCCCTGATCGTCGAAGTACTCCCAGAAGTCGATCTTCCCGTCGGCGTTGGTGTCGCGCTCCTTGCGTCGCACCTTGCCCGACTCGTAGTACTTGAACAGGTCGAACACGCCGTTGTAGTCGGTGTCGACCTCGCTCATCACGCGCTTGCTGCTGCGGTAATGGTCTACCCAGTCCACGCGGCCGTCGAAGTCGCCGTCCAGCTCCTCTTTCTCCAGCGCGCCGGTGTCCTCGAACCAGGAGCGGACGTCCACGCGTCCATCCATGTTCAGGTCGGTCTCCTTGCGGACCATGCGGCGCGGGCCGTCGTCGGCGCCCTCGCGGTAGTAGTTGAAGACGTCCGGGCGCGCGTCAGCGTTCATGTCGATGCGCTGCTCGACGAGGCCCTCGTCATTGACCTTCTCGCTCAACAGCGAGCTCTCACGGACCTGGCTCTCGAACTGTGCGTCCGCGTCGGACGTCTTCTTCGTGCAGGCCGACAGCGAGAGGATCAGCAGCAGGTTTCTCATCAGGGGCTCCGTGTAGACGAACACGGCGAAGGGTAACCTGGATCGGCGCCACGCGGGCGCTACAGGCGTGCTCGGGGTATGTTGGTCCTCACGCGGAGGTGAACAACACCCCCGGGAGGGCGCATGGACGCGGTGCAGACCGACGCAAACCGGCCGCGAAAGCACCTGCTCATCGTCGATGACGAGCCGGTCATCTTGCAGATCCTCCGGGCGGTCTTCGAGGACGAGCCATACCGCATCACCTGCGTGGGCACGGGCGCCGCGGCGCGAAAGGTGCTCGACGAGGAGGGCTGCGACCTGCTGATCACGGACAAGAACCTCCCGGACGTGAGCGGCCTCGAGCTGCTGCGGCTGGTCAAGCAGCGCACGCCGCTGAGCGAGGTGATCGTGATCACGGGCTATGCGAGCCTGGAGACGGCGGTAGAGGCGCTGGAGTTCGACGCCTTCGACTACGTCCTCAAGCCGCTGAACAACGTCTTCGACATCCGGAAGAAGGTGCGTCAGGCGCTGCAGAAGCAGGACCTGGCCCTGGAGAACCTGAGCCTGATCCAACGTCTCACGGAGCAGAACGCCAGCCTGGAGAAGTCGCTCGAGGAGACGCGGAGCCTGCAGCAGGAGCTGATTCAGTCGGAGAAGCTGGCCGGGATCGGGACCCTCGCCGCGGGCGTCGCCCACGAGATCTCCAGTCCGCTCTTCGGGATCATGGGCCTGGCCGAGGCGATCGTCGAGGAGCCCGATCGCGAGCTGAGCGTTCAGTACGCCGCCGACATCGTGGAGTATTGCCGGAACATCCGTGACATCGTGCAGGAGCTCTCCAGCTACTCGCGCACCTCGTCCAAGGAATTCCTCACGGCGGTGGACGTGCCGCGCGTCATCGAGGACGCGCTCCGTCTGGTCGAGCGCTCCACCTCCGTGCAGGGGGTGACCTTCCGCAGCACCTTCGAAGAGCGCGGATCCGGGCTGATCGTTCACGCGCGGGGCAACGAGATCCAGCAGGTCTTCGTCAACCTCATCCGCAACGCCGCCGAGGCGGTGCAGGAGCGCTGGGGTCGCGAGGGCGCGGGGCGGGTGGAGATCTCGGCGGGTCCGGGAGAGGGCCATGTCTGGGCGCGCGTGCGCGACAACGGCATCGGCATCCCCGAAGAGAAGATCGGGGCGATCTTCGACCCCTTCTACACGACGAAGCCGCCGGGCAAGGGCACCGGCCTGGGGCTGAACGTCGTGTTCCGCATCCTGACCAAGTACCGCGGGCACATTCAGGTGGACAGCCGGGTGGGGGAGGGGACGACGTTCACCTTGAAGATCCCGGTCGAGGCCTGATTCCCTCTTGAGGCTGCGCACCCGGCTGGTGCTGCTCGTGGCCGCCGCCGCGTTGGGGCCGCTGGGCCTGTTGGGTTTGAGCGCGACCTGGGTGGCGAGCCGTCTCCTCGAGGGCACCATCTCCGAGCTGCAGGCCCGCACCTCCGAGGGGCTGGCGCTCTACGTGGACACCTGGCTG
>CAZKWG010001008.1:0-2348 GCA_964556105.1 uncultured Enterobacterales bacterium
CCGCGCGCCGAGACTGATGTAGATCTCTCGGGGTGCGGTAGCCGTTTTACTCCCTTCGCCAACCTGGATGCCGTCCGTACAGCGGCATTGACGGTCGAACTCGCCCTGCAGTCCTTTCGGGTCGCGCCGGAAGCACCACAGTTGAGGACATGGCGGGGCAGCGATGAGCCACTTCGTCGCGCTGGCATCGACACTACGAGAGGGTATCGGCTCTCCGACTCAGAACGTGCCGCTGGCGTGTGGGCGCAGCCGTTGTGTCCGATCTGCCGTGGCGGTGATTAGTGGACGTCGTGACCCGGCTCGACGGCCTCACCTTTCGTCGCCATCTGAAAGGACGACTGAAGCTCGGCGCCGAGGCGCTGGGCACGATGGACGAGTTGCGGCAGCGTGACCCGCGCGCGCCCGAGGCGGGCGGCGTGCTCATCGGCAGATGGCTGTTGGACGGCGACGATGTCGTCATCGACCTCGTGACCCGGCCATCGTCGGGAGATCGTTCGGCTCGGACCAGCTTTCACCGGAGTCGAGGTCCACACCAGGGGGCCATCGACGCCGCGTGGCGCTCCAGCGGAGGCAAACAGACGTGGCTTGGCGAGTGGCACTCCCACCCTGAGGCCAATCCCAGCCCATCTTCGGTGGATCTCCATGGCTGGGCGCGGCGCTTGCGCTTCGACCGCGCCCCAGGCCCGTCCCTGTTCTTCGTCATCGTCGGGATTGAACAGATCCGCGTGTGGGAGGGGCTGCGTTCTTCAGGGCGGATCGAGCCCTTGCGTTTCATAGAGCCCCCTACAGATCAGGAGGTCGCGGAGTAGAAGGCGTTCTGACCCCGGGGCACAGCGAGGGCTGGTTCATATGGTCACCCGGGTGCGCGCGCCCTGTCTCTCAGGCGGCGCGGCAACCAGGCCACGACCGAGCGCGCTCACGGTGCTCCACTTGGCGCTCTGTTGGCGACAGGTCCATGCCGCCCAGCTACCTTGTAGACGGGTACGGCCAGCCAGCCCCGCGCTCCGCCCCAGTTTCGCGGACGAGGGCTCTTTGGCGGGCCAAATGGGGAATGGGACTGATATCCGGAGTCTGAACAGGTGACCCGGTAGTGGATGTGGAGGCCGCCGGGGGAGAGGGTGACCTGCTCCAGGAGCTGGTCGAGGGCCTCTCGGCGGGCTTCGATGGGGCGGGCGCTCCAGGCTTCGAGAACGGCGGTGCGGAAGGCTTCGAGGTCGATGTCGGAGGCCGGAGGGGGCGCGGCGCCGGTGGGGAGGGACGCGAGGCGGAGCTTCGCGTGCTCACGCTGGGCGCGCAGGGGGGTGTTCATGGCGATGGCGTCGGATTCGTCGATGAGGCCGGAGACGACCTGGGCGGCGGTCTGACGGATCTTGCGGTCGAGGTCGGCGATCTGGGCTTCGAGGCTGGCGCGGGCTGGCGTGTTGGGGTCGGACGGGGTGGTGGCGAGCGCGGCGCGGGCGTCGTCGGCGAGGGTCTGGAGGTTGTCGGGCGTGAGGATCTGCGACTCGATGGCGTCGAGCACGAGGCGGTCGAGCTTCTCCACGCGGATGGAGATGCCGGGACAGGAGTTCGTCGACTCGATTCGGCTGGCACAGTTGTAGAGGTAGGTGCGTTTGTTGGGCTGGCCGCCTGGGTTGACGCGGATCCGGCCGCCGCAGGTACCGCAGCGGAGCCAGGGGGTGAGCAGCCCGTGCTCGCCGGTGCGGATGGGCTCCGCGCCGCCGCGCTCGCCGGACTTGCGGGCGCGGTCACGCAGGGCGCCGATGGCGGCGGCTCGGGCGAAGTCGGCCTCGGAGACGGCGGCGGGGTGGGCGTCGCGGCAGACGATCTCGCCGTCGTAGACGATGTGGCCGGCGTAGAGCGGATTGCCCAGGATCTGGACGACGTGCTTGGCCCGCCACGTGCCGGCGAGGCGCTCTCGGGGGACGTCCTCGCGGCTGGGCGGGGCGACGCCTTCGAGGGTGAGCTGCTCGGCGAGGCGCTTGCTGCCGTCGTGGCCCTTCAGGTAGTCGGAGAAGATCCTCTGGACGGTCTCGAAGGCGGCGCGGGTCTCGTCGGTGACTTGCAGGCGGGAGCCGCCTTCGCCGGGGACGGTAGCGTAGCCGAAGGGCGCGTGCCCGTAGACCCAGAAGCCGCGTTCGGCCTGGGAGCGCATGCCACGTTGCACGTTGCGGGAGAGCTCTTCGCTGTAGCGTTCGGCGAGCCAGGCCAGGATCGGGCGAATCAGCTTGCGGAAGGACTTGTCGCCCCCGTCCGGCTCGGTCAGCGAGAGGATGTCGATGTCGGCCTCGTCGAGGGTCGCCAGCGCGCGCAGGCAGTCGAACATGTTCCTGGCGATGCGGGAGAAG
>CAZKWG010001009.1:0-1721 GCA_964556105.1 uncultured Enterobacterales bacterium
GAGCGCGTCGGTGAGCACGGCTCGACGAGCCAGGGCCTCGCCGGGCCCGATCTCGCCGGCCTCGTAGCGCCGGGTCGTGGCGTCGAGCGCGGCGACCAGATCCGCGCCTTCCCAGGCGGCGACCAGCTCGGTCGCCAGAGCCAGCTCGCGGGTCGCGGCCTCCAGCGTCGCTCCCCCCTCCAGGCGTCGAGCTTCGGCCTCCGCTGAGGCCGAGTCCGCCTCCGCGCGCGCTGCGGCGTGGGGGGCCGCGCGCGGCGCGAACAGCGGAAGCTCAAGCCGAACGCCGAAGGCGGGCCCTTCGACGTCGGCGTCCACCCAGCCGCCGCGCAGCTCCACCTCCGGCAGGCGCTCCAGCCCCGCGAGCCGCGCCTCCGCGCTCGCCTGGCGGGCGCGCGCCTCGGCCTCCAGGACGAGCGGCAGCGTCGCGGGATCCACCCTGGGTGGATCGGGGATCGGCGTCCATGGCCCCAGCTCGCTCTCTCCGCTCGGGGGAGCTCCCAGGATCGCCTCCAGCCTCCGCAGGCTCGCCTCGCTCTCCGCGCGCGCGTCTCGGGCCCGTCCAAGCGCCGTCGCCGCGTCCGTGCGCAACAACGCGGCCTCGTCGGCGCCGATCTCGCCCGCCGCCGCGCGTGCCGTCGCCGCCGCCGCCGCCTGACGCGCGGTCGTCTCCAGGTGCTCCGCGACCTCGACGCGATCCAGCGCCGCGCGGGCCTCCAACCACGCCTCTCCAGCCTCCATGGCCACGCCCACCCGGGCTGTGCGGTCGTGAAGATCAGCCAGATCCCCTGCCTGCCGCGCCGCGCTGAGCCGACCGGGCCAGGCGAGGTCCACGGGCACGTCCAGCGTGACGTCGCGCTCGTCGGGGTCCTGGCTCAGCTCGATGCCTGGGTTTCCCGAGGGCGCAGCCAGGGATCGCGCCCTGGCACGCTCGGCCTCGACGGCCGACAGCGCGGCGCGACCGGCCGGCGCCTCCTGCGCGAGCGTCAGCGCGTCGCGAAGCTCGATGGGCGTGCCCGCGAACGCGGAGGCCAGGAGGACGAGGAGCAGCATGCCACGGCAGTCAGCAAGTTCCGTGCCACAACGAAAAGGCTGGAAGGTCTGTCAGTTTTCGACCGAAGTGTGACCGCCGCGGTCACAACGCCAGCGCCAGGGATCACAAGACGAGCAGGATCAGCGCGACGCGGACTCGTCCCGCCCCCGGTAGCCGGCGGCGTCGAGGCCATGCTTCCGCACCAGCCGGTGCAGGGTCTCGCGCTCGACGCCGGCCTCGATGGCGGCGGCCGTGATGTTGCCCTGGTGTCTGCGCAGCAGCGCGTCGACGTAAGTGTGTCCCGCCGCCTCCTTCGCGCGCTCCAGGGCGTCGCGGTAGGTGCCCGGCTGGCTGGCTGGCGCGCCGACCTGGAGCTGCTCGGGCAGGTCGTTGACCTCGACGACCTCACCCGGCGCCATGACCGCGGCGTGCTCCAGGGCGTGCTTCAGCTCACGCACGTTGCCGGGCCAGAGCGCGCGCTCCAGCGCCAGCAGCGCGTCCGGGGAGAGGCGCCTCGCCGGGGTACCCAGGCGGGCGGCGGCGGCGTGGAGAAAGCGCGCGGCGAGCAGCGGCAGGTCGGAGATCCGCTCGCGCAGCGGCGGCAGCTGCATCTGCACCACGCGCAGCCGATAGTACAGGTCTGCCCGGAAGGTCCCGGCCTGGACCATGGCCTCCAGGTTCCGGTGGGTGG
>CAZKWG010001009.1:1731-2345 GCA_964556105.1 uncultured Enterobacterales bacterium
CGGACGTCCACGCCGCGCGAGCGGCTCTCGCCTACCCGGCGGATCTCGCCCTCTTCGAGGAAGCGGTTGAGCTTGACCTGGAGCGCGAGCGGCAGCTCGCCGATCTCGTCGAGGAACAAGGTGCCGCCGTCGGCCTCCTCGATGAGCCCGCGCCGGTCGTGGTTCGCGCCGGTGTAGGCGCCCTTGACCGAGCCCATCAGCTCGCTCTCCAGCAGGTTCTCTGGGATCGCGCCGCAGTTCACGGCGATGAAGGCGGCGCGTCCGCTGGCGCGGTGGAGCTCGCGCGCGACGATCTCCTTGCCCGTGCCGCTCTCGCCGAGCAGCAGCACGCCGATGGGCAGGCGCCCCACCTTCTCGATGAGGCGGCGCACCTCGATGAGCTGAGGGCTGGTCCCGATGAGCGGCGACTCCGACGCGCTCAGCTCGTCTTCGAGCAGCCGCGCCCGCTGCACCAGCCGGTAGCGATCGGCGGCGCGCTCGACCGCTCGGAGCAGGTCGTCCGGCGCGAAGGGCTTGGCGAGGTAGTCGTAGGCGCCGGCCTTGAGCGCGGCGACGGCGGCGGGCACCTCGGCGTAGGCGGTCATGATGACCACCTCGGGCGCCGGGTTCTGGGC
>CAZKWG010001010.1:0-2344 GCA_964556105.1 uncultured Enterobacterales bacterium
CGGTCTCCGCGCCCCCGCCGGTCGCCGCGCCCCCGCCGGTCGCGCGCGCCGAGCCCCGTCCGCCGCCCCCTCCCCAGGCGGCGCCCGCGACCAGCCTGCCCGCCGCGACCGCCTCCAAGGCTCCTGACCCGATCCTCGCCGCCGTGGCCTCGTTCTTCCTCCCCGGCGTGGGGCAGCTCCTCGCCGGACAGGGCGCGAAGGGCTTCCTCCTCCTGGCGTTGGCCCTCTTCTTCTGCGGCTTCGGCGGGCTGCTGAACATCCTCGCCGCCATCGACGCCTACCTCATCGCCCAGCGCAAGCAGCGCGGCGAGATCGTGGGCGAGTGGCAGCTCTTTTAGTCGATCCCTCCCGCCGCGCTGAGGTCAACCGTGCAGCACCGCGTCCTCTACCGCCCCTCTTTTGCGCTCGCCCACGTCCAGCTCGAGGGCGGCGAGACCCTGCGCACCGAGGCTGGCGCCATGGTCGGCATGTCCGCCAACCTCAAGCTGGAGTCGAAGATGGAGGGCGGCCTGCTCAAGGCGCTCGGCCGCTCGATGCTGGCGGGGGAGAGCTTCTTCCAGTCCACCTACACCGCCGAAGGGGGCCCGGGGGAGATCCTGCTGGCCCCGGCCATGCCCGGCGACATCATGGGCGTGGAGCTGAACCAGCAGTCCTTCCTGGTGCAGAAGGGCAGCTATCTGGCGGGCACGAGCTCGCTGCAGATCGAGACGAAGTTCGCCGGGCTGGGCTCCATCGTGGCGGGCGAGGGCGCGTTCATGGTGCGCGTCAGCGGCACGGGGCTGCTGCTGCTCTCGTCCTATGGGGCCATCCACAAGGTGGTGCTGGAAGCCGGCGAGACCTACATCGTGGACACCGGCCACATCGTGGCCTTCGACGCGAACGTGAGCTTCACCCTGGACAAGGCCAGCCGGGGCCTGCTCAGCTCGGTCACCTCGGGCGAGGGCCTGGTCTGCCGCTACACGGGCCCGGGCGAGATCTACCTGCAGACCAGGAATCTGTCTAGTTTCGTCAACGCCATCGTGCCGCTGATGCCGAAGCCGGTGAACATCGGGGGCTGAGCGGGCGAGCCCAGCGCTCAGCCTTCGGCCAGGATCTGCTCCACCGTCTCGGCGTCCACCGACCGCTGGAGCCAGGAGAGGAGCTGATCCGGATCGCGCGTCTCGCGAATCCGAGCGTCCTGCTCCGCCGTGAGGAGGAGCCCGCGGCGCTCCAGCACCGCGAAGAGCGCCTGCCGCAGCCCCTGCTCGTGGCCCTGCTCGCGGCCCTGCTCGCGGCCCTGCGCGTGGCCCTGCTCGCGGCCCTCCGCGCGAACCTCGTCGAGCGAGCGGTAGCCGAAGCGGTCGAGCTGGTTCTCCAGCGCATGCCGGAGCGCGACCGGGCGATCGAACATCGCCTCCATCGGCACGGCGCGCTTGAGCACGCCCGGCGCCTCCAGCAGGCGGCCCTCGAAGACCAGCTCCACCGTGCCGTCGGCGTGATGGACCTCGACCCGGCGCCGCCCGTCAACGCGCACCATCCAGATCCAGCGCGTCCCCGCCTCCAGCAGCTCGGCGATCTTCTGCTGCAGCTCCCGCTCGTCCTGGCCGCGGTCGGCGTACTCGATGGCCAGCGGCGGAACACCCTCCACCCAGCCGGGCTTGCGCGTGCCGGGCGTGACGGAGAGGTCTGGGGCGCGGAGCATGCCGGGGCGCGGGCTGTAGCCGACCTCCACGCCGAGCTCGGCGCCGATCTCCTCGAGCCCGGGGTCACCGGCCAGGGCGATGCCGCCGACCATGGTGCTGGCACCGCCGCGCTCGCCGACGGGCGTGCAGAGGATGGCGTGGCCATCGGACAGCTCGTACGGATCGCCCGGTCGGATCTGATCGGCCCGAAAGGGGCCGGGGCCGAGCATGTCGTAGGTGGGGCGGGACATGAGGCTACTGTAGTCGCGGCCTTGGACGTGGTCAAGCGGGCGGCCGCGGCTCCCGCGGACGCGGCGACCGGGATTGCTCCCAGGCAAACACCTCGTGTAAGACTGGAGAGGACGCCATGGAGTCCTCGATGAAGACCTGGATGCTCGTTCTCCTCCTCGCGGCCTGTGCGGGCGACAAGTCGGACGGCGAGGGCCCCGTCGACGAGACCGGGGACGCGCTGCACGACCTGGACGAGGACGGCTTCGACGCGCCGGAGGACTGCGACGACAGCAGCGCGACGATCTTCCCCGGCGGGACGGAGCTGTGCAACGGGCTGGACGACGACTGCGACGGAGAGATCGACGAGTCGGTGGAGGGCGGTACGCTCTGGTACCTGGACGAGGACGGGGACGGCTACGGAGACCGGCTGGTCGACACCTGTGAGGTCCCGG
>CAZKWG010001011.1:0-2338 GCA_964556105.1 uncultured Enterobacterales bacterium
CACCAGGGCCGGTCGAAGCGCGTCCGTGGGCGCGCTCACCTGCGTGATCGCGTCGGCCAGGGCGAGCCCATAGCGTGGCTCCTCGGGCGCCTCGGTCGCCGCGCGCTGAAGCCAGAGGACCGCCTCCTCGGCCCGGCCCTCGCGCAGCAGCAGCGCGCCCAGCCCGCCGAGCAGGTCCGCGCTCACGGCGGGCAGCGCCACCGCCCGTCGCCAGGCCCGCTCCGCCGCGGCCACGTCTCCCGCCTCCTGCCAGCACTGGGCCAGCAGCGCGAGGCTGCGCCCGTCCACGGGGCCGCTCGCCAGCGCGCGCTCCAAGGTCTGGCCGGCCTCCGCCCAGCGCCCCGCCTCGCAGAGCAGGGCCGCCAGCAGCCGCAGCCCCTCCGGCCCTCGCTTCGCCGCCTCGCGCGCGGCCTCGATGGCCGCCTCCCGCGCGCCCAGGGCCAGGCGCAGGCGCGCGAGGTTCAGCCAGGCCTCTGTCAGCTCGGGTCGCAAGGCGAGCGCGCGCTCCAGGCTCTGCGCCGCCTCCGGCAGCCGCCCGAGCGCTCTCAGGGCCAGGGAGCGGTTCGACCAGGCCGGCGCGAGGGTGGGCTCGATCGCGAGCGCACGATCCATGAGAGATAACCCATCAGCGCTCCGCCCGCACCGGTGCAGCACCAGGCCCAGGAGGTGAAGCGCCTCCACGTGGTTGGGCTGTTGGAGCAGCACCACACGGTAGGCGCTCTCCGCCTCCGCGAGCCGTCCCTCTCGATGGAGAGAGACGGCCTGTGCCATCTGATCGGGGAACGTGACGCGCGGCCTGGGGTCAGACATCTCCCCAAAGTAGCCGACCACACCGCGGCGCGCAGGTCACGTCCCGATCGCGCGCCTAATAGCGGATCGTCAGTTTGAAGCGCATCTCCTGTTCGAACACTGCGGGGCGAGCAGAGCGACCGAGGGGGCTGGTGACGAAGGTTCCGGCCTGCACGTTGGAGCGGATGCCCATGGGATACCTCTCGGTCTTTCTGGTTGCCCGAAGAAAACAGACCCCTCAGCCCCCGCCCGGTCCAACCGGTGCGGGGCTCCAGCCCGATGAGGCGCGGGCCCAGAGAGAGGCGCCTCATGTTTTGAGTATGGAACGGGTTTTTTCGAGGTGCAGAAACGAAACCGGCTAGAGGGTGCGCAGAGAGCTTTCTTGATGTGAAAAACTCAATGAAATCAATCATTTAGACAAATGTTGCAGCTATGAAAAAGAATGCGTCCGCTCGGATGAAGCGGAGCGCCGCATGCGCGGCTCGGTTCGAAAGCGTGGCGCCAAAGGTGAGCTTGGCGAGGTCTATCTGAACAGGTCAGCGGTATGTCGCGCATACGTTATGATGAGCCGATGAGTCGGAGCCGCTACGCACCTTGGATCGTTACCGTCGGAGTCCTGTGGCTCTGCTCGAGGGCGACGGCTACTGAATATGCCTCCTCGGACTCCGAGAGCTCTGGTGGTCCGCCGCATGCGATGTTGGACCTCGACGGCGCCGCGGCGCTGGATCTGGACGGCGAGGGAGCGCTCACGCTGGCGCTCCCCTTCGGCTTCACCTGGTTCGGCGAGACGCAGGAGGAGGTGCGCGTCGGCGCGGACGGCGTGCTGCTCTTCGGCGAGGAGGGCGACCCCGCTGACCCGAGCTGTCCGGGGACCGGCGGTGACTGGAGCGGCGTGGCGGCCCTCTGGGGCGATCTGGGGGCCGGCGAGGTGCGGACCCAGACCTTCGGGCGCTACCCCTACCGCGCCTTCGCCGTGGAGTGGACAGCGCCCGACGCGGTCGCGGGCGGCGAGGGGCGGGCGCAGGCCTGGCTGCTCGAGGGGCGCGACGAGGCCGTGATCGTGCTGGACGACCTCCTCTTCTCCGATGAGGGGGTGGACAGCTCGGCGGACGGCGGCGCGGCCGCGGTGATCGGGGTGCAGGGCGGCGGCGAGGCCCTGGTCTGGAGCTGCGCGGGCGGGCTCTCCGACGAGCGCTCGGCGTGGTACGGGCCGGCCACCGCGCGCCCTGCCGCGCCCGAGCGGGCGAGCTCCAGCCTGGACGCCTGGACGGGATTCGAGAATTTTCAGTATGTAGGCCGAACCCTGGCCGCGGCGGACCTTCAGGGCGACGGGGACACGGATCTCGTCCTGGGCGACCAGGACGAGGACGCGGTCTATGTCGTGCTGGGCGGACCCGACGCGTCCGAAGGGAGCCTGGCCGACGCGGACACCGTGCTGCTGGGGGAGGGCGGCGAGGATCTGGGGAGCGCGATCGCGCTCGGCGATCTGGACGGCGACGGCGCGTTGGAGATCGCGCTGGGCGCGCCGGCCTCGGACAGAGCGGGCAGC
>CAZKWG010001012.1:0-2335 GCA_964556105.1 uncultured Enterobacterales bacterium
GGTACTGCGAGCCGGCGAAGACCCGGCCCGACCAGGCCAGCCAGGCGCCGATGTTCGGGTCCTCGGTCGTGTCGCCGCAGCCGAAGAACAGCAGGCTGTAGCCGGCGCGCAGCAGCGAGCGGACGGCGTCGGCGTGCCCGTCGTCGCGGACACTGAAGTAGCTCTCCAGCCCGAACACGACGGAGTTGGACGACTCCCAGTGGCCGTGAAGGTGCAGGATTCGTCGATCATCCCCGCGCAGCGCCCGCTCGACCTTGTCTGACTCGTCCCAGCTCACGGGGCGCAGGCCGGTCACGGACTCCAAGAGGTGGTCGTAGTTCGTTGTGGCGATGGGGCAGCCCAGGGCGTGGATTGCCTGTAACAGGCTTGTATCAGTCACTTGCAGAGATCCGACGGTCTCGCGCAGCCAGCGCTTGAACTCGCCGTGGTCGGGTCCGCCCAGCCGCTTCGTGACGAGGGTCGCCACGTTGATCCACTCGTCCGTGTCGCCTTTATCGAGGTTGTGGAGCTGCCGCGCGACCCACGTCGGGTCCGCTCCCGCCCACTTGCCGCACCACCGCACGCCGCTCTGGACCAGCCCCTTCCACCCCGCCACCGCCGCGCCGCCCGTCGCCGCCAGGCTGGCGCCCGCGCCGACGATCACGACGACCTGGCGCTTCGCGATGAGGTCGCGCAGGTCTTCGCGGAGCGGGTCTGCACCCGGCTGCGCGCTCGACAGGTCTCCAGGGGTCGGATCGGACATCGGGGCCGCCAGGCAAGCAGACCGCGCTCCTGTATCGCGCTCGGCTGGGGCGGCAATCCGCGCCACACCGTCGTCTGTGGGGTTGGGGAGCGTGACTGTCCGGCCAGGATGGCCCTGCGTTCCTGGCCCTGACCTGCGGATGGGCGCAAACTTTCAACCCGGCCTTGACAACGGGCACCCCGTGGCATGTTTGTTGCAACCGTCATTTTGGAGGAGCGACAGCCTCTCCGATGACGGCCAACCGCCCCGCAGCCCGCCGGGGTGGCGTGACCGATCTTGCGGGTAGATGGAGAACGCGATGACCGACCCTGATCCCTTCCTGCGCGCCGAGCTGGAGTCCGACCTCAAGCAGCTCAAGTCCTTCGCTCAGGCGGCGCCGCCCGCGGCTGAGCACACCGGATCGGCGATGCTCCGGTTCTCTCTGGCGGCGACGCGCTTCGTCGAGTCCGTCGCCTCGGACCCCGACACGAGCCCGCGCGAGCTGCTGCTCGCGGCCGGTGAGGCGCACGCGCGACTGGAGGACCTGCACCGCGAGTTCGATCTCGCGCTCGACCACCTGGAGCGCCTGCCCTTCAAGCTGGACCTGGAGGGGGGGAGGGCGCCCGAGCGCCAGCCCGAGGATCCGCGACCCGAAGCGGTGTAGCGCGAGGGCGGGGGGGGCGCTCAGCGGGTCGCGCTGACCTCATAGTTCAGCGTACAAGGCTCGATGAGCCAACCCCCGCCGTCATCGGTCATGCGAGAGGACCAGGTCGCGAACTGGCGCGAGCCGGTAAGCTGCCCGCCCTCGGTCAGCTCCAGGTCGAAGTCGGCGCGCGGCAGAATCATGATCGGTCGGCCGTCCGTGGCGGTCAGGTAGGGCGCGGGGGCCGGCACACCGTTCTCGCGCGCCGTGCCCCCGACGCGAAGGTGCCCATCGGACCACGATCCGCTGAGGACGGGGTAGGTTGTTCGCCCTTGAACCGCGACTTCGACTTCGCCGGCTGCGCTGATGGAGACGAGCCAGGAGTAGGCGGACGCCTGCGCATCCGCGCCCTTGGGACAGGAGCCGTGCGTGTACCGAGAGACGACCTGCCAGGTCCCGGCGAGCGTCTCAACCGGCGCCAGCACGGCTGTGGATGGCGCAACAGCGACTGGTGGCTCAGCCGGCTCGGCGAGCGGGCCGGTGATCTCGGCTGGCCTGGCGGAGGGCGTCAGCAGCCCCCGCAGCAGATCATCGTGCAGGTCCTGAGAGATCAGCTTCTTCGCCAGCTTCAGGCAGAGAGTGTACTCCACCCAGCTCCGAGCGGCGGCGTCCTGGCTGAGCGTCGTCGTCTCATAGTCAGTCCGCGTCTCCACGGTGGATGAGACCGCGCCCGCGCCGGTCCCCACGACCCGCGCGTCGATGGCGGCGTCCACGGCGCGCTGCGTCTCCTTCGGCACCGAGAACGGTGGGGCCTTGCAGGCGCTGGCGCGACCGGCATGGGCGGGCTTGGAGAGGCCGAAGGTGGACAGGGACAGCAGGAGCAGCACGGCGCGCAGCGACATCGAGGACCTCGGGGAGCGAGCGGATAACCGCCCGTCCCCTCAGCTTCAACCGTCAGGCCGCCTCGATGC
>CAZKWG010001013.1:0-2331 GCA_964556105.1 uncultured Enterobacterales bacterium
CCCGGTCCTCGCCGCCCGCCCGGCCGCGGCCGCGCCGCTCTCCGCCCGCGCGCGCGGCTGGCTGGTGAAGGTCGAGGGACGCGCCGCGCCGCTGGTCATCCTCGCCGAGGACGTCGCCACGGCCGCGCTGCGCGCCTCCCTCGAGCTGTCCCCCGAAGACATGGGACGCGCCAGCATCGTCTGCGTGGACATGCTGTAGCCGCTCGCGGCTGACCCGGCCGGCTCTGGCGCACCTCGCCCACGGCGAGGGTTGTCCTTGCCCACGGCGAGGTGCGGCTACCAGGCCTCGCTGTAGTCGCAGCTGCCGTCCACGGTGTCTTCGGTGCAGGCCGCGGCGTGCTCGATGAGGGGCGCGCCATCCAGCGCGGACATGAAGAACTCGAAGATCTGCAGCATCGCCGCCTCCCCCGCTGGGGTGTCGCGGGCGGCGAAGCCGTGCATGCCCAGATCGCCGTCGCTCTCGGGGACGCGGAACTGCTCCAGGGCCGCCCCGGACGTGGCGCTCTCGCCGCGCGGAAGCGCAGGGACATCCACGACGGGCGGCTCGAGCAGGATGCCGCCCATCGAGGCCGTGAGGATCTCCGAGCCGATGTTCGGCAGGATGGGGTCGCCGATGCTCGCCTGGATCAGCGCCATGTCGCCGTCCGGGAGCGCGCCCCAGGCGGCGCCGTCGATGTCGTCCCACAAGGTCTGGGTCATGAGCAGGCCCAGCGCGGCGCCGAACGGATCGTCGTAGGTCGATACCAGCACGCCCTGGAGCATGTCGTAGGTGCTGGACGGCGGGATGAAGTGTGTCCAGCCCCCGCCAGCGACGTTGAGCACGGCGTAGCGGACGCGCGGCTCGGAGATCAGGATCACCGCGCCCACCGTGCCGCCCAGCGACCCGCCCATCCACAGCGGCTCGCTCGTGTCCGGCCATCGGCCCGCCGCCGGGTTCTCCACCTCACCCAGGGCCTCGGCCGCGAGCGTCTCGCCGAGCACGCCGTCCAGCGCCGCGAGCACCGCGCGCACGTTCGCCACGCTGGTCACCAGCCCGGCCGTGGACGCGGTGGTCCCCTCCATGGCCGCGTTGCAGATGCGCCCGAAGGTGGTGAACACGCTGGCGTCGGTCCAGCCCGCGAGCTCGTGGCCGACCTTGGCGATGCCCTCCGCGCTGGCCTCCTCGTCGAAGGCGTCGTCCTCGACGTTGCCACCGGTGCCGTGCCCGTAGAGCGCGACACGGTAGCTCCCCTCCCCTTCCGGGACGACCACGCGGAAGGGCGCGGAGCGCAGCTCGCCCGTCGGCAGCGGCAGCCCGGCGTCGTCCAGCACGAAGAGGCCGTTCTCGTCTTGGAAGCTGGGGAGCCCGACCAGGTTGCCCTTGACGATCGCGGCGATGTTGCGCTTGGGAGCGAGCGAGACCTCGTCGATCTGCACCGTCACCGCGCCAGAGGCCAGCGCCGCGAGGTCCGCGGCGTGGATCGCCTCCAGGCGCGCCTTCGGGTCTTCGGCCGAGCGCGTCACAAAATCCCAGACCCGCAGGACACGCGCCGGGTCCACGCCCGCCGTCTCCAGCAGGGCGCGGGTCGGGGCGTTGTAGGCTCTCCAGTCGGCGTCGTCCTGGCTCTCGGGCGCCTCGAGGCCGAGCGCGACCAGGCTCGCGCGGGCCGGGTCGAGCGCCGCCCCGTCCTCCGCGACGAGCCCGTCCAGCACGACCACCACCATCTCCGCGTCGGCGGGCATGGCGCGCAGCGGGCGCCCGATCACCAGATCGCGCGGCGCCATGCTGCCGCCGCCCTGCACCACCTCCACAGCGAGCGGGATGGCGCTGCCGTACGCCGCGCTCCCGGGCTCGGCGACCAGCAGGAGCAGGTTGCCCTCCAGGCTCGCCGCGTCCAGGCGGACCCCGAAGCCCGCGGCGACGCCCGTGATCGGCGAGAACCCGTCGGCCACGTTCAGCAGCGCGGGATCATCGGGCACGGCGATGGCGTCGGCCTCGACCTGCACCCGCACGCCGGTCGCCCGGCTGTCATCGGCGACCAGGAAGCGGCTGGAGGGCCAGGGCAGCAGGCACTCCGTGTCGTCGTTGTCGTCACAGCGGGCGGTCAGCGGCGCGCGCGCGCCGGGAGCGCGATCCGTGGCCGTCCAGCCGTCCGGGGTGGTCTCGTCGCGACGGCAGGCCAGGAGCAGCAGAAGGGTGAGCATGGGATCGCATACCCCGAAAACGGGCGCCGCGCTTCCAGTTTGCGCAGATCAACGCCCAGTCGCGTAGGCTCCGCCCGGCTCGTCCTCGAAGCGCGGATTGATTCAGGCGAAGAATGCCGCGCCCGTCGATGCGCCGATCGAGGAGAT
>CAZKWG010001014.1:0-2328 GCA_964556105.1 uncultured Enterobacterales bacterium
CGGCGTGCCCAAGACCATCGACAATGATCTCGACTGCACGGACCTGACCTTCGGCTTCTGGTCGGCGGTGCAGGTGGCGAGCGACGCGCTGGACCGCCTGCACACGACGGCCGAGGCGCACGACCGCGTGATGCTGCTCGAGGTCATGGGTCGCGAGGCGGGATGGATCGCGCTCTACGCCGGGGTGGCGGGCGGCGCGGACTGCATCGCCCTGCCAGAGATCCCCTACGACCCTGGGAAGTTCTGCGAGGCCATCCTGGCGCGCAAGCGCCGCGGCCGGCAGTTCACCCTCATCATCGTCGCCGAGGGGGCTCGGCCCGCCGAGGGCCTCGGCGACGCGGCGTCGGCCATCGGCGGAGGCGCCTCTCAGGTCCTCGCGCGGCTGCTCTCCGAGCGCACCGACGCCGAGATCCGCGTCACGGTGCTGGGGCATCTGCAGCGCGGCGGCTCGCCGATCGCCTTCGATCGGGTGCTGGCGACGCGCTTCGGCGTGCATGCCGTGGAGCTGGCGGAGGCCAACCGCTGGGGAGAGCTGGTCTGCCTGCGCGGCACGGAGATCACCAGCGTGCCGCTGGCGGACGCCGTGGGGCGGCCTCGGCTGGTCTCGCCCGATCACCCGCTGATCAGGGCCGCTCGGAACACCGGCGTGGAGTTTGGAGGCTGATCAGCCGCCAGTGGCCGCTCAGGCCCGCAGCGCCTCGACGGCGCGGCGGTGGGCCTCCGGGTCGGTGACGCCCTCGAAGCGAAGCCCGTAGAGCAGGTAGCCCTCGCCCGGCGCCAGGGTCTCGACGCGGGCGGAGATCTCCGTCGGCGCGAGGCCCGGGGCGGCGAGGCGCACGCCGACGGCGCCGTTCTCGACGAAGATCAGCTTGAAGCTGGAGGGCATGGTGAAGGCCAGCCCCTCCATGCTCAGCTCGACCAGCCCGGCCGGAGGGTTGAGGAGCGAGACCGGCGGGCCGCTGGGGAGGAGCAGCTCCAGCGCGCGGTCGCGGGCGACGGGGGCCTGGGCCGGGCCCTCCGACCAGCGGTCGATGAAGCCCAGCAGGAGCCCGTCCTGGCTGCGATCGGGGAGGGGGACGCCGACGCGGATGACGCTGGCCTCGAAGGTGTAGGGGTGCTCATCGATGGCCAGCCAGACGCGCACGTCTTCGCCGCCTTGAAAGCGCCGCCCGGGCGATGAGACCACGAGCCCGCCCTTCTCGACGCGCACGACGGTCCCGCGCGCCCAGCCTCCGCGTCGCAGGAGGAGCTCGCAGGCCAGGCGCCGGCTGGCCGCCTCTTCGAGGATGCGTCGGGGGTCCGTAGACATGCGCGCCGAGATTAACACTCCTGGCCCGGCCGCGCCGGGCTCGCGGCGCCCTTTCGCGTTATCCCGCTGCAGTGCCCGTCCCTTCTTCCGTCTCCAGAACCGCGTCGGCGCGCCTCGGCGCGTCGGTGCTCTTCGCCTTCGTCGGCGTCGCCGGGGCAGGAGAGCTGGCCTGGCGGTCGGCGGATCTCTGGCAGGGCGGCGGCGGCGCGTTCGCGCTGATCTGGGCGTTGATGGCGGTGCTGGTCGCGACGCCGCTGCTGCTGCTGGAGCGCAGCCTGGCCCAGGAGGGCGGGCGGGTGATGCCGGGCTGGGCGGGCTGGATCGCGCTGGCGGTCGGCGCCTTGCTGCTCCTCGGGCGGCTGACCCGGGCCGCGCACGGCATGGGGGAGCTGGGGGCGGCGCTGGCGCTGCTGGTCGTCGGCGCCGTGGTCTTCGCCCTGGGTCGGCCGCGCGCGACGGTGGCGCTGGCGGCGGTCGCGTGCGCGCTCCTGGTGGGCGTGCCGCTGGCGCTCGGGGTGGCCCTGGCGTCGGGACCGGGCTCGGCGGGCCTGCTGGTCGGCGCCCTCACGCCGCGGGTCGGCGCGCTCGCCCACGCCGAGCCCTGGGCGCACGCGGTCGTGGCGGCGCTGGCCACCCTGCCGCTGCTGGGGAGTCAGGCTGGCCTCGCGCCGCGCTCCGAGGCCCGGCCGGGCGGAGGCGCGGGCCTCGCCGTCGCGGCGCTGGGCGCTCAGATCCTCGCGCTGGTGGGCGCGTTCATCGGCGCGGGGGCGCTGCTCGTCGCGTCTACGCCTGCCCCGCGTGGGCCGCCCCTGGGCGCGGACGCGGCGCTCCACCAGGCGCTGCAGGGCGTGGTCTGGGGAGGGGTGGGTCACGCGCTGGTCGGGCTGGCGGGCGCCGCGGGCCTCGCGCTGGCGCTCGGCTTCTCGCTTCGGGGGCGGCTCGGGCAGGGCGCGCTGACCGCGACCGCTCCGCTGCTCTTCGGGGTCGGCCTCCTGGCGGCGGCGCTCGCCTGGATGGGC
>CAZKWG010001015.1:0-2326 GCA_964556105.1 uncultured Enterobacterales bacterium
CTTCGCCCTCGCCCTCGCCTTCGCCCTCGCCTTCGCCTTCGCCCTCGCCCTCGCCCTCGCCCTCGCCTTCGCCCTCACCCTCACCGAGCGGCTTCGAGTCCTCGACGGTGCAGGCCGTGAAGCCGAGCGGGAGGAGCTGCCAGAGTGGAACCGTCATCGCGCCTCCGGAGTGAGCATTCATCATAACGTGAGCCTTGGACCCTCCGCGGGGATCTGCTGCTATGATGCTCGGAAGCCCACGGAGCCAGCATGGCGAGGACGCGCACGCCGATCACGACGCCGGAGCACGGAGGCGCCCTCGATCGCGCCGACACGAGCGCCCCGAAGACGGACCTGTGGGCCCAGAACCTCTGGGGCAACGCCGCGATGGCCAGTCAGGTCCCAGACGCGCCCGCGGAGGACCAGGCGCAGGGCTCCGCGCGCACGGACATCACGCGGCTCACGCCGGAGTACGTCCAGGCGCACAGGGCGGAGCTGGGAATCCCCGACGAGGCCCCCATCGAGGACTTCTTCTACGAGTTCGTCGCCAAGAGCCTCAGCACCCAGGACATGGCCAGGCAGGACCCCACCGACCCCTCGCTCTCCGAGGAGGACCGCGCGCGCATCCTCGCCCGCCAGCAGCTTCTGGAGAGCTGGGGCTACGAGGGCACCGTCTCCGAGGACCAGCAGATCTACGACCCGGACACGGGCCTGTACGCGGTTCGCTTCGACCCGCTCGAGGGCGAGGCGGGCGAAGGAAAGAGCTCCATCCTCGCGTTTCGGGGAACGGAGGCGGTGCAGGGCAAGGAGACCTCGCTCTCCAACCCGCTGGGGACCTTCAACGACGTGCTGGCCGATCTCGGGCCCTCCGTCGGCTCGCGGCAGTTCGACGCCAACGCGGAGGCCATCCGCGCGCTGATGGAGGGCGGGACCGACCAGACGGTGCTGACCGGTCACAGCCTGGGCGGCTACCTGGCGCAGCGGGTCGCGGCGGAGAACGCCGATCACACGGACAGCGTCGTCACCTTTCAGGCGGGCGGCATCGACGAGGCCGACGCCGAGCAGTTCGAGGAGGCCAACCAGGACGGCCACATCGACGTGCGCCACCACCAGACGAACTGGGACGTCGTGCACTGGGCGGGAGAGCAACGCCTGGACGGCACCTTCTTCCAGCACAACACCGACGGGCCACGGGTCGGTCACGCCGACTACCTGATGTACGACGACAACGACGCCACCAACGTCGTCGAGGCCACGGGCGGAAAGGAGATCGTCACCACGCACGACGATCCCGTGCCGCGGTGGCAGCGCGGGCTGGCGGAGGGGCTCCGAACGGGGGTCGGCGGGCTCGGGCAGGTGCTGGGCGCGCCGCTGGTCGGGCTGTGGGGTCTCGGCGAGGGGCTCGGCAGCGCGGGCTCCAACCTGCTCGACGGGCTCGGGCGGACGGGCAGCGCGTTCGCGGACGGCGATCTCTGGGAGGGCGCGACCAGCCTGCTCGGCACGGGCCTCGGTCTGGTGGGCGACACCGGCGAGGCGCTCTGGGACGGGCTCAGCGGGATGACGTCCACGCTGTGGAGCGGCGGCGGGCAGCTCCTCAGCGCCGGAGAGAACCTGCTGGAGGCCGGCTGGGATGGGGCGACGAACCTGGCGGACGCCGCCTGGGATGGCCTCGGGAGCCTGGCGGGCGGCGTGGGCGATCTGGCGGGCGGGGCCTTGGACGCGCTGACGAGCTGGTGAGGCTCAGGCGCGGCGGCGCAGGGCCGCCAGACCGAGGAGCCCGCTGACGAGCCCGGCGAGGGAGAGGCCGGAGGGGGCGGTCGCGCAGCCGCAGAAGCCCTGGGCCGGCGGCGCGGGCGCCTCGGTCTGCGCCTCCTCCATGGCGGCGGCGGCGGGCGGAGCCGCGGGCGGCTTGGGCGGCGGCTTGTCCAGCGCCCCCATGTTCTCACGGTCCAAGGCCGTGAGGCGGTTGGCCATGTAGCGGGCGTCCGGCTTGTACCAGGAGAACCAGCCGAAGATCTCCGCGTGCTCCGGGGCGGGCGAGGCCCGACCGCGCCTGGCCTGGACGGCGTCGCGCAGCAGACGGCGGTCGGAGGCGGAGAGGGCGCGCGCCTCGTCATCGGGGATGCGCTCGTCGAGACGCTGCATCCGCCAGAGCGCCAGCGCGCGCGTCAGCCGCGTCTCGCCGGGGCCCGCCGCGCTCAGGCTCTGAAGCAGGGCCGGGCCCGCGTCGTCGCGCTGGGCGAGGCAGAGCATGGCGGGCCGATCCTCCTGGGCGCGCAGGCGCTCCAGCAGGGCGGGCGTCGGGTCTGCGCAGGCCTGCTCCGCCGCGCCCGAGGTCGCGGCGGCC
>CAZKWG010001016.1:0-2316 GCA_964556105.1 uncultured Enterobacterales bacterium
GTTGGACTTCCTCCGCCTACCGGCCGACTACAGCGAGCGCGACCTGGAAGCGGCGATCCTCCGCGAGCTGGAGACGTTTCTACTGGAGCTTGGCGCCGGCTTCAGCTTCATCGCGCGCCAGAAGCGGATGAGCATCGGCCCGGACGACCACTACCTGGACCTGCTCTTCTTTCATCGCCCGCTCAGGGCGCTGGTGGCCATCGAGCTGAAGCTCGGGCGCTTCGACGCGCGCGACAAGGGGCAGATGGAGCTCTACCTCCGCTGGCTCGATCGCTACGAGCGTCAACCGGGGGAGAACCCACCGCTTGGGCTGATTCTGGCGGCCGACCGCAATGACGAGCTGATCGAGCTGCTGGAGCTGCGCGATGGGACCATCCGGGTCGCCAGCTATCTCACCGAGCTTCCTCCTCGGGAGCTGCTGGAGCGCAAGCTGCTCGACAGCATCCTGCACGCGCGTGAGCGGCTGGCTGCGCGGGGAGGGGAGGAGTAAAGCTGGAGCCCAGGCTCGACAGACCTTACGGCATGCGGAGTCCCGGGCGATCCCCAGGCTCAACGACGATGCGCTCCCACCCTTTAAGATGGAGGAATCCGGCGCGAACCAGGTCGAGCGCAGGATAGCCCACGCTGGCGTCAGGAAGGTCCGCCCGCGCCATGTACAGGCGGGTAGCGAAGGCCAGCCACAGCAACGAGGCGAAGGAGGACCAGGGGCCATCGTCGTCTGGGGGCACGCTGGAGGAGACGATCCCGCAGAGGTGCCCCGAGCTGTTGAACACAGGGCCGCCAGACACGCCGGCGTCGAAGACCGCGTCGGTGTGGAACGACGGGTGCGGCAGCAGGCAGCGGTCGCGTCCGCGCTCGAAGACCTCGAGCACTGCGCCGGAGGTCGTTCGAGGGTCGAGGATGATCCTGTCTTCGTCCACGACGCTGCGGGGGTAGCCGAACGCAAACACCTGGCTACCGGCGTCCGGCGGCAGGGCGGTCATGACCGGAGACGGTGTAGGACGGGCGCCGTCGGGTTTGAGGAGTTCGATGAACGCGATGTCGGTGTAGGCGCTGGTGTGGATGCGGCGACCGCGCCAGACAAGACCCGACCGGCCCTGGTCCAGAAACTGGAAGAGCCTCACATGAAAACCAGCGGAAAGCTGCTGGCGCGCACCGGGCTCGCCCGGTGGAATGCCATTGTGGAGCTGAAGGCACTCGTCCACGACGTGCCGAGCGGTGAGCGCCAGGCCAGGTGTCAGCATCACTGCGGTGCCCATGACATGAACACCCGCCGGACCTTCGACGACGACCGGCATGGCAACTCGGCAGATATCCGATCCGAAGCTCGTGTTGACGTAGGTGGCCGGCAAAGTGGCTGCCCGAAAACAAAAATCCTCTTGTAACGTCAGTTACAAGAGGATCTTGGGAGTGGTGGGCGATACTGGATTCGAACCAGTGACTTCTACCGTGTGAAGGTAACACTCTCCCGCTGAGTTAATCGCCCGCGACGCCCAAGCATTTATGGGACCGACCGCGACCTGTCAAGTCCGAGGGCGCTGGACTTTCTGCCGCGCCGCGCGCCCCCGCACAGCCCCTCCGCGAGGCCGGAAAATCCTGTATCCTCCCCGGACCATGCCGTCTGAGAGCGCGACCCGCTTCGCCGTCCCTGCCCTGCTGCTGGCCCTGGCCGTCGTAGCGATGGGGCCCGTGGCCTGGCCGGGGAGGGCGCTCTGGCCGTGGAGCGACAGCCTGGCGACGGCCCTTCAGCTCGACGCGATGCACCGCGCGCTGCTGGGGGAGGGGGACTGGACGCGGGGGGCGCTGGCCTGGCCGCTGGACGGGGCGGTGACGCAGGTGGACTGGCTGGGCGGGCCGGCGCTGCTCTCGCTGCCGCTGCACCTGCTCGGGCTGGGCGCGCTGGAGAAGCACGCCCTGGTCTGCATGCTCGGCATGGTGCTGGGCGCCTGGGCCTGCCATCGAGCGGCCCAGGCCCTGCTGGGACCCGGCGCGCACACGGTCGTCGCGGCGTTGATTGGCGGCTTTCATCCGCTGGCGCTGGGACATCTACCGTATGCGAACCTGGCCCACGGCGAGGTGAAGGTGCTCGGCGCGCTGGCGCTGGGCGCGGGCCTGAGCCAGCGACGGCCTGGCCTGGCGGCGCTGGGGGGGCTGGCCCTGGGAGGCGCGGGCTGGTTCGGCTTCTACCAGGCGGCGCAGGCGGGGCTGGTCGGCGGGATCCTCCTGGGGGTGGCGGCCCTGGCCCGGCAGGGAGACCGGCGGAGCTGGCTCGCCGCCCTGGGCGGGCTCGTGCTGGGCGCGCTCAGCCTGGGGCCC
>CAZKWG010001017.1:0-2309 GCA_964556105.1 uncultured Enterobacterales bacterium
CCGACCGTCACGGAGAGCTCGGCCGTGAGCGTGCCGCTCGTGGCCGTGATCTTGGCGGCGCCAGCGGCCACGCCGGTCGCGACACCGTTCTCGATCTTCAGGATCGCCGCGTCGCTGGACGCGAACTCGACCGTCTGGCCCTCGAGGGCGGTGCCGTCGGCCTTGACCGTGCCGGTCAGGGTCTTGGTGGCGCCGATACCGATGACCTCACCCTCCGCCGCGCCGCCGATCTCCAGCGTGTCGGGGAGAGAGACCACCAGGGTCATGCTCTGGGAGAGGTTGCCCGACTTGGCCGTGACCTTGGCCTCGCCGTCAGCCTTCGGCTCGACGGAGGCCTTGTCCTCGGAGAGGGCGGCCACCTCGGGAGGAGCCACGTCCCAGGAGAGGGTCTGGCCCTCCATGGGCTTGCCGTTCTGGTCGAGCACGGTGGCCTTGGGGAGGGCGACCTTGTCGAGGTTGTGCACCGTGACCGTCTGCTCACCGTCGATCTTGATCGAGGTCGGGGAGGCGCAGCCGACGAGGAGAGCGAGGGAGAAGAGCGCGAGCGAGGACTTCATGGTGTTCCTTCTTGATGTTCTACGGGGAGTCGCACCCCGCCTGGAACAGGCAACCCCTGTCCCTGGTGCTCGCTCGGGTGCAGTTTCAGTACCTTGATTCGGTACCCAGCGAGCAGCGCCACGCGAGTTATCTTGTCTGGCCACGTTGTCAACAAGAAATTCCTGCGGCGCGACGCCACATCGAGGCCTTCATCCGTCAATCCCACTGTTTATCCTTGAATAACTTAGAATTCACCCAAGACTGACCTCCTCCGCAGATCCCGCGCGGTTCTGCGAGGGCGCGAGCGCGCGGACCGGGCTATGATGGGAGGGTGCGACCTCACCTCACCCTCTCTCTCTTTGTCCTGCTCACCACCCTGTCAGCGGGCCTTCCCATAGGCTGCGCCCATCGCGGCAGCACCCTCGCGGCGAGAGGTCCCAGGCACGACACGCTCCCCTTGTACCGACCCTTTCCAGACTCGGACAAGGTCTATGTCGAGGCGGACCCCGGCGACGGCACGCGCCGCGTCTTCATGGTGGACACGGGGGCCAGCGTCTCCGTGATCACCCCGGAGGTCGCCGCAGCCATCGGGGTGCAGGTGAAGGACGAGGGAGAGACCCTGGTCGGGCTGGGCGGGCGCACCGCCTGGCGACGGGCGACCTTGCCGGCGCTGAAGATCGGCGCCTACGAGGTGCCGGACGTCGAGGTGGCGGTGGGCGTGCCGGGTGTTCCTACGACCGCTGGGCTGTCGCCCGTCGCCGGGATCCTCGGAAACAACGTATGGGGACGCTTCCAGCTCGCCATCGACTATCGGGCGAACGAGCTCGAGCTCGCCCGCCCGGGAACGCTCGCGCTGCCCGACTCGGCGACGCCGATGACCTTCAATGGGCAGCACATCTCCACCGCCGTCACGCTCACGGTCGGCCCGGCCGACGCGCCGATCTCGCGGGAGCTGGTGTTGGAGGTGGACACGGGCGCCCGCGGGCTGGTGGTCTCTGGCGCGACGGGCGTGGGCCTGGAGAGCGTCACGACGCAGGGCGAAGAGGTGATCCTCGGCGTGGGCGCAGGCGACGATGTGCCGACGGCCAACTTCATCCGCACCACCCGCCGCGCGCCGGTTCAGGCGATCCAGATTGGCGGCGCGACGGTGACGCGCGACCTCGAGCTGACCTGGATCAACTTCGACGCCGACAAGGAGCAGGTAGGGCCGCCCGAGATGCGCGGGCTGGTCGGCTACGAGGTGCTGCAGGATCAACGGGTGATCTTCGACTATCCCGGCGCGCGCCTCGCGCTCCTGCCCTCGGACGCGCGTCCGCGCACCTATGACCTGCACGACCGTATGTTGCGAGAGCTGCGAGGCAACCGAGACCTGGAGAGCCTGCGCCTGAAGGCGACCCTGCTGGCGATCCTGGGGCGTGAAGACGAGGCCGATATCGTCATCTCTCGGGTGCTCGACCGCGCAGAGAAGGATCCACAGGCCACCGTGCTCCGCGCGCGCATCCGACGCTCGCAAGGGGAGCCGGCCGAGGCGCTCCAGATCCTGCAGGAGCTCGGCCCCTCCGATCTGGTCGATCAAGGGGAGATCATCGCCGTCGTCAACGGGCTGTGGCTCGCCGGAGACGCGACGAAGGCGCTTGGGCTGGCCGAGGAGGCGACGCGGGCGACCCCAGAGGCCTCCGACGCCTGGGTCGGCCTGTCTGACGCGCGCAGGGCCAGCGGCGACGTGGTCGGCGCCCGCGCCGCGCTGCGCGAAGCGAACCGGCTCGACGAGC
>CAZKWG010001018.1:0-2306 GCA_964556105.1 uncultured Enterobacterales bacterium
TGAAGTCCCAGCCGAAGAAGGCGTTGATGGTCCGGCAGATCTGTTGGGCCTGGCGCCACTCCCGGCCGTCGAGGAAGTTGAAGTCCACGACATAGCGGGCGTGAAGCGGCGCCGAGGGGTCGTAGCGCACGACGTTGACCTGGGGGCCGACGCCGATGCTGCGGATGAAGATGTCCCAGCCCTCCACCCCTGCTTGTAGGTGCTGAACGCGCTTGCCCGAGGCGTCATAGGCCCGATGCAGGTCGGCGCTGTCCTTCACCCGCGTCACGCCCACCCAGCCGCCGCCGTCATAGGGCTTGAGATAGGCGGGCAGGCCCACCTTCTCGCCGACGTCATCGAGGTCGAAGAGCTTGTTGTAGCGTTTGACGGTGACCATCACGTCACCCTCGTCCGTGTACTCCTTGGGCGGGATCATCCACGTCTCGGGGATGGGGAAGCCCAGCTTCATCATCGCGCAGTAGGTCGTGTGCTTCTCGTAGGCCTGGATGCCCCAGGGGTTGTTCAGCACATAGACGTTGTCCATCAGCGCGATCTTCTTGATCCACTCGCGCGTGATCGGGAACCAGTGCGTGATGCGGTCCAGCACGAGGTCGTAGCTGGGCTTCGCGGCGAGGTTGAAGGGCTCGACCTTCACACGCTCGGTCACGATCCGGACGATGTCCTCGCCCAGCGGGATCTCCAGCTTCAGGCGCTTGAGGATCTCCTCGAAGGAGGCTGGCCAGCAGAGGTCAGCGCCGAGGGAGAGGCCGATCTTTCGAGTCACATCCGCCATGATCCACTCCTGCAGGCCCGCTCGGCCTTATTCGTACATCATCCAGAGATGGCCCGGGAAGAGCCAGCTCAGGCCGCTCCTCAGCCGGTCGCGCCAGTTGATCCAGTTGTGGCCGTCCTGCGCCTCTTCATAGCGAAGATCCAGGCCGGCCGTCTGCAGCAGGGGCACCATGCTGCGGTTGTAGTAGATGAGCGACTCGAAGACGCCGCAGCTCATGTACAGGCGCGCCTTGACGCGCCCGGGATCCTGCCGGAACTCGGCGACGAACTCGACGATCGGGTCCCAGAGCTTGCCGCGGTCGTGCTGACCGATGTCGGTGAAGACGAAGGACCCCGACTGCAGCAGGATCTGCCCGAAGACGCCGGGGTAGGTCCAGGCGGTGAATAGGCTGGAGACGGCCCCGAAGCTGGCGCCCATCAGGCCGCGGCTGGCCGGGTCGGGCTCGATGCCGTAGCGGCTCTCCAGCGCGGGGAGGACCTCCTGCACCAGGAAGCGCGCCTGCCTGGGGTTGGCGGCGTACTCCTCGTTGCGCGTGACCCCCGACGTGAACGCCACGATCAGGGGCGCCACCTCGTGGCGGCCGATCAGGTTGTCCAGGATCTGCTGGGCGGCGGCGAAGCGCAGGTAGTCCCGCCCGTCATGGCAGAGCAGCAGCGGGTAGCGCTTCTCCGGCCGGTACTCGGCGGGCAGGTAGACCTCGATCTGCCGCTCGCCTTCGAAGACCTCGCTGCTCAGCTCGAAGCGCTCGCGACGCCCCTTGCGCAGGCCCTCGTCGGCGTGAATCCAGGGAGGCTCGGGGTAGCCTGGCATCTGGCAGACGCTGTTCGAGCCGAAGGGATCGAAGGCCTGCAGCGCGTTGAGCGGGTCGCGCATCCAGATGCCGCGCCCGTCGCGCACCACCTCGAGCTTGTACTCGATGCGCGCCTTGGGAGGCAGATCGAGGGCCAGCCAGAAGGCGTCCGTGCCCTCCAGGCGTCGGAACTTCTGGCGGCTGGGGAGCCCGAAGACCCAGTGCTGGAGGAAGACGGCGTCGGCGGGCTGACCGTCGTAGAAGAAGAAGACCGCGGTGTCCGTGTCGTGGAGCGGGAAGCGCCAACGCCGGATGAAGGCGACGATCTCCTCGCGGGCACGATCAGGGTGGGCGCGGACGCGCGCCGCGAGCTCAAGGACGCGACGCATGGACGTCCTCCGCCTGGGGCAGATCCCGCAGCACCCCTCGCGGGCCGAGCTCTTGCGCGCTCTCCCGGGGGCCGTGATTCACCCAGCGCCCGCCCTCCAGGGTCAGCCAGGCGCCGCTCTCCAGGGCGAAGCTGCGGGCGGGGCCGAAGCGCCGCGCGAGCACGCCGACGCGGGGCTGATCGTCGAGCCTCAGGCGGTGCGAGGCGTCGGGGAAGAGGACCAGGCGCGGCACGACCCCCAGGCCCCGATCGAGCAGCTCCGGGTCACCGACGCCGTGTGGAGGATCATCGTGGAAGAGCACCACCCGATCGGTGAGCGCCATCGCGCCGGCCGACCACGCGGCGATGGCGACCCC
>CAZKWG010001019.1:0-2283 GCA_964556105.1 uncultured Enterobacterales bacterium
CCCGCCGGGGCGTGGCTCGGATCCAGCACGCCGACGAAGCCCAGGGTCAGGCCCCCTCGCTCCACCCGGCGGGCGGGCTCGAAGGGCGCGCCGTCCGCGCAGCTCAGGTTCGCCAGCACGACCGGCAGCGAATACTGTTGGACCCAGGCGCGGTACTCCGGGACGCCCAGGGCGAGATCGCCCTCGCCCGGGGTCATCGCGTCGATTCCGCCCAGCGAGAGCGCGTGCAGGATCAGGTCGGCCTTGACCCGCTGCTGCGGCACAGCGGCCGCGGGGATGTGCGCGCTCTTCCAGACGGCGTCGCCGGCGTCCACGACGAAGACCGGGACCTTCTCATCGGCGCGCTGGCTGGCCAGGACCGTGGCTCGTCGGGGCAGACCGCCCGTCGGGTGCTTGGGTCAACCACAGGGCTCGATCTCCCCGTCCATGTTGCCCATGTAGACCAGACGGAAGGCGCGCGGCTGCCCGGCCTCGGGAGGCGCGCCCTTGCCGCAGGCGAGCGCGAGGAGAAGGGGCAGCATCATCGCTCTTCGGCCTCCTGGACCGCCTCCGGGGCCGGCTCGGACCCGATGCGCTCCCGTCGGAGCGCCTTGTCCTCGTCACGCTCCTTCTTGCGATTGTACTCGCGCACCAGGTCCTGGATCACCCGATAGACGCCCTCGTCTACGAGGTACACGGAAGGATCCCCTTCGATGGAGGCGAAACGACGCTCGCGGCTGTTGCCCTCCGGATCCACCTGAGGCTCGCCCGGGGAGCCGATCATCACGACCTTCTCACCGCCCTCCGTGTCCTGAAGCGAGACGCGCGCGATGGGGTTCTCGAGCCCATACGCGGCCAGCGCCTTGGGCTTGTCGTCGATGAAGCGGTCCACGTCCAGCTCCGCCAGACGCTCCGCCACCCGCTCGGGGGTGCTGCCGGGGACGGGCACGCCGTCCTTCCACACCCACTGCTCCGCGGCGTAGCGCACCGACGCCGTCCCCTCCGGGTCGCCCTTCTCCTCGGCGCTCAGCCAGGCGTCCACCGCGACCACGTCCTCGGCCTTGAGCTTGACGACCTTGCGGTTGCGCAGCTCGCTCGGATCCTGACCGAACTCCTCGAGCAGGCCGCGACGCGCGATGTAGACCGTGCTGTCGCCGGCGATCATCACGTAGGCCAGCTCCTCGTACTTGTTCGGGCTGGGCGCGTCGGCGCCCACCAGCACGCGCATCGGCTCGCGGCTGGCGAACTCCACGGTGATGTCCGCGCGCGGCTTGTCCAGCCCGTAGCGCGCCATGTCCGCCTGCTCGATCTCGATGAAGTCCTGGGCCTTGAGCGCGCTGACCCGGCCCATGAGCCGCTTGACGCGGTCGAGGTTGGCCGTCATGGCCTGAGGCTCGCGCATCTCCCACCAGTCCTCCGCCGTCTTCTCCAGCGTGAGCTGGGCGGGCGCGCCGGGCATGTTCATGGTGGCCGTGATGCGGATGGTGTCCTTGGAGTCGAAGGAGGCGAAGCGGTGCTCGCGGAACTCCTCGAGGTCGAGCGAGTAGTAGTCCAGCGCCGCCTTCTTGACGGTGTAGATCTGGTCGCCCGGCAGCGGCTGGATGTAGTAGCTGACGCCAGACGGGTTCGGGTCGCCCGCCAGGAACTCCACCGTGCGCCCGTCGCGCAGGTTCAGCTTGACGTGGATGGCGTTCTTCCCGAGGCCGTAGAGCTCGGGCGCCTCGGGCGCCTCGACCACGTCGGCGCGGGCGGTGAGATCGTGGATCTGATGCTTGATCCGGTTGATCATCGAGCGGCCGGCCACGAAGCCCGTGCCCTCGATGATCCAGCGGCCGTCCTGCTCCAGCAGGACGAGGGTGTCGCCGTCCGGGCGGATGACCTCCACCCGGGTCAGCTCCTGCTTCTCGAAGTTGAAGAGGCGGGTCTCCTCCGCCTTCTCCGGCTTCTTCGGCGTGAGCAGGGCGGGCCGCGCGAACAGGGCGGCGGCCGCCACGACGAGCAGCAGGATGAGCGCGATCAGCGTGCCACGAAAGGCCTTCACCGCCCCCTCCTCGACCACCAGGACAGCAGCCCCAGGACGAACACCAGCAAGGGCATGACCGCGAGGCTGACCCAGCGCAGCGTGCCGGTCTCCTCCTCGGTAAGCGCGAGCCGCCGCACCTCGGCGGTGCGCCGCACCTTCACGCCCAGTCGTTTGTCCTCGCCCGCCAGCCACTGCACGGCGTTGACGGCGAAGACCACGTTGCCCGGCCCCTCGTCCAGCAGCGCGTTGGTGAACGCGTCGCCGTCGCCGACCACCAGCGC
>CAZKWG010001020.1:0-791 GCA_964556105.1 uncultured Enterobacterales bacterium
CCCTCCAGCCGCTCCTCCCCCCAGAGCTCCCCTCCACGTTAAGCCTCCCACCGACGCACCCCCGCGCACGGAGCCCCCCATGCCCGCCGATCGCGCCGCCCTCGCCCAACCCCGGATCCTCGCCGCACCGACCTCACCGGCGCTCTTCCTGAACCTCCGCGTCGCCACCGACCAGGATCCTCGCCCCGGCCTGCGCGCCCTCGTGGACAACCTCGACCTCGAGACCACCGTGCTCGGCCTCGGCCAGCCGCTGCTCCTCGCGCTCGACGCGCACGTCCCCGATCTCCGAGGCTTCGAGCCCGTGATCGGCCGCGGCGTCTCCTGGCCCGCGACCCAGGGCGCGCTCTGGCTGGCGCTCTACGGCGAGGACGAGGGCCAGCTCCTGCACGAGGCGCGGCGCTTGCTCGGCCTGCTCGGCGCCGCCTACGCGGTAGACGACGCCATCCCCGCCTACCAGCACCGGGACGGCCGCGATCTCTCCGGCTACCTCGACGGCACAGCCAACCCCACGGGAGAGGACGCCGTCCAGGCCGCGCTCGTCGAGGGCGCACCCGGCCTCGCGGGAGCCTCCTTCGTCTCGACCATGCGCTGGGTGCACGACCTCGACGCCTTCGCGGCCATGAGCCCCGACGAGCGCGACCAGATGATCGGCCGCCGCAACCTGGACAACGAGGAGATCGCCGATGCCCCGGAGAGCGCCCACGTCAAGCGCACCGCCCAGGAGGAGGTCGGCTTCCTGCTGCGCCGCTCCATGCCCTGGGGCGACCTGCGTCGCCACGGCCTGGTGTTCA
>CAZKWG010001020.1:801-2271 GCA_964556105.1 uncultured Enterobacterales bacterium
GGCTCGGTCGGCGCCGCGGGGCTGGCGTTCATCGCCTACAGCCGCCATCCCGACGTCTTCCTGGCCCACGCCCACCGCATGGTCGGCCTCACCGACGGCGTGGTGGACGCGCTCTACCGACTGACGCGCCCGGTCTCGGGCAGCCTCTACTGGTGCCCTCCTGTCCAGGCCGGACGGCTGGACCTGCGGGCCATCGGGTGGTGAGCGCGCGCCGCGCCCTGCTCTCCTCGAGCCTGCTCGGCGCCTGCGCCGCCGCTGGGATCTACGCCTTTGAGGCGCGCTCTCGCCCAGCTCCCCCAACCGCCGCCGCCCCTGTCGCTCCAGCCGCGCCCTCCGCGCCCTCCGCGCCACGCACCGCTACCCGCGGCGCCGAGGTCTTCGGCCTCAACGAGGCGGTCAGCATCCCGCGCAAGCTCATCGAGCTCGGCCACGTGCCGCCCGAGCAGGAGCCCGCCCTCCTCGCCGCGGACGCCGCCGCCGCCGTCGCCGTCGGCGCCCGGATGGTCCGCGGCCCCACCCAGGTCTACCCCTACCTGGACCAGCTCCGGCTCGCGCGCGAAGGCGCAGACTGGGTGCGCGCCGACCGTTGGGTGCGCGCCGTGCAGGAGAGCGGCCTCGAGCCCGTGATGATGGTCGGCCCCTGGCCCGGCAACCAGACCGCCGGCTACACCGCGCGCTACCTGCCCGACGACCTCGAGGCCTACGCCGCCTACGTGACGCGCGTGGTCGAACGGTACGACGGCGACGGCCAGGACGACATGCCCGGCCTGCTCCGCGGCGTCCACCATTGGGAGGTGGACAACGAGCCCGACCTGCACAACTCCCGCCCGCCCCGCGACATGCCCTCCAGCGTCGCGCCCGAGGACTTCCAGACCCCCGCCGAGTACGCGCAGGTGCTCCGCGTCAGCGCCGACGCCATCCGCGCCGCCGACCCGCAGGCCCGCGTGCTCATGGCCGGACTGTATTCGATCCGCAACGAGGCCGGCCAACGTTACGCCCGCGGCCTCGCCCAGCAGCCCGACTTCCTGGCCAGCTTCGACATCGCCAACATCCACTGCTACTTTGACCAGGACAACCTGGACGCCATCGACCAGAGCCTCACCGCCATCCGACAGCTCGCCCCCGGCAAGCCCATCTGGGTCACCGAGACCAGCGTCCCCTCGGACGGCGAGCCGCCCTACCAGACCGAAGAATGGCAGGGGCGCATGGTCGCCGCCATCTACGGCGCCTTCCTGGCCGGCGGGGCGGATCGCGTCTTCTGGCACACGCTCGCTGACCCGCCCCCGGCTGCCCAGGCGCGCCGCACCAACCCTTTCAACACCAACTCCCTGTTGAAGCTCCCCCCCGCGCCGCCCGGCGGCGTCCCCGGCGCCGCCTCGGGCGGCCCCCCCACAGACAAGCCCGCCGGCGCCGTCTACCGCCGGCTCGCCCAGCTCCTCGCCGAGACCAGCCCCGCCGACTACCGCGAGG
>CAZKWG010001021.1:0-2266 GCA_964556105.1 uncultured Enterobacterales bacterium
GGCGAAACCGGGCGCGTAGGAGTCGCTTCTGGCTGGGTGAAGGGCTCTCCGAGGGTACTGCGACGGGGGCAATCAGTGCCGACGTAGCTCTCCCGTGCCCACCCGTGGGTCCGGCGAGGGGCGTAGGGGCGGTCACCCTACGATCATCCGCCTCCGTCTTGCGATCCGATGCGATTCGGGGGGCTGTCACGGAAAGCCAAGGATCATCTATGGTGGGCGGAATTCGCAGCCCGGGTCACATGACAGCGCCACTCCATGTGTGCGCGCCCACGAGCCAGCGCGCGAGGATCTCGGGCCGCAACGAATGAGCTGCGCCCGCCGTCGAGACCAGGAGCCCCTCCACATGGGCTCGCCAACCCCCGAACTGCGGCCGCGACGGCCAGAGGCGCGAGACGAGGCCAAACCAGCGATAGGGGCTGCGCCAACGCGGAGCGGGCTCGGCGGTTCCCTCCTGGCGGTCCGCGCCCACGGGGGCGCAGACCGCCAGGAGGGAACCGCCAGCGGTCATCGTCGCAGACAAGCTCCACCACGCGGCTACCAGTGCAGCCAGGCTGTAGAGGTGGCCCTGAAGGACGCCTTCTGGCAGGACCACGCAGCTCCTGCGACAGGCGCGACAGAGGAAGCGCCTGGCCCAGCACTGGCTGGGCTCGAAGCGGGCTCCCTTGTCGTCGCAGCGCAGGACGACCACGCCTCTGACGCGCTGTCCATGCCCCTGGAGGACGATCCGGCCCCCTTGCGTGGCTGGCGCCTCGCAGTGAGGGCAACGCCGAGGCCGGACAGTGGCCACCTCTGGGATGGTGTTGAGATCCACCCGGTTCAGGGGCAGCCTGCGGATCGGGTTGAGGCAGTTTCGGATGTCCATCGCACCTCCGTGAGCGGTGCGCATAGCAAGAGACATCGGCGAAAACAACCTTAGAAGTTACGTGAACCGCGGCCCGCGCGCGTGTTCGCGTACCCGGCGCTTGTGAGGACGTAGCCGTCACCTGCGCGGCTGACCTGCGGATCGACGAGGTGGGCACGCTCGACGCGGCTGCCCAGGTTCGACAACCGCGGGGAACGTGCGTGCGGAACGACGGGATCGCCGGGTCCGATGTGCGTGCCTACGGACGGGGTGTCCGCGGAGCAGCGGCAGGAGGCCGCCGAGGGGTGCCAAGAGCTGAGCTTCGAGCTTCCGGGGCACGGGCTGATCCGGGTCGTGTGCGGGCAGCAGGGGCGGCGAGATGCCTGGCACAACGTCTGGAGCGGCGGGGAACGGTACGGGTTCACGGGGGTGAGGGTCTTTCAAGTCGGATGAAGAGGTGAACAGGGTGAGGCCAATTCCTCGGCGTTGGGGTTGACGCACCTTCAGCGGTGGCTACCGATTTTGTCCCGCCTGCTGGCCCTTCGGCCGAAACGTGCCGTTCATACCCCACCCCCGCAACATGAGTCGCCTCCCATGATCTCTCCTCCCCACCTCTCAGTTCACTTCATCGATTGTGGCCAGGGCCACATGACTGTGATTCTCACGCCCTCCGAGACCATGGTTGTTGATTGCAGGCTCACTGAGAACAACAAGGATCGGATTCTCGCGTATCTCAATACCTATGTCCCCGAGTCGTGGCGATTCAACGAGAATGGAAAGATTGAGAAGCGGCGCTGGGTAGACGCCTTCGTTTGTTCGCACAGAGACCAAGACCATATACATGGCCTCTATCTTCTTCATAAGAACTTTCCTATTCGGAAAATTGTAGATCCAGGCACTACGTCTGGGTCTACCACTGGCACAGAGAACGAATACTACATGGGGCTGAAACGGCGCCTCCGTGAGAAGTACGGAGAGTCAGCAGTAGAGGTTCCAACGGCATCGCTGACACCATGGCGAACCGTAGATGGTGTGACCTTCTACTGTCTTTGCAGTGGCAAGGGCGATCCACCATCTGTAGATGGACACTATGGCAACAATGTCCTACTCATTGAGTACCGAGGCAACAGGGTCTTGCTTCCAGGAGACTCAGACTTCGCTGCCTGGAGAGACAGGATCATGCCACACTTTGCGAAGTCAGGACTACTGAAGTCTACAATCCTTCTCGCTAGCCATCATGGGTCGCGCTCCTTTTTCATAAAATCAGTCTTTGGCCCGGAGGCGCCTGAGAGTTGGAATAGTGCTTACCATGAGCACCTCGCCGCGATCAGCCCTTCGGTAACTATTATATCATCTGGAGACTATGAGCAGTTTCACCATCCCAACAAGACAGCCTTGGGCCACTATCAGGCAGCCACACGTAAC
>CAZKWG010001022.1:0-2266 GCA_964556105.1 uncultured Enterobacterales bacterium
GCGCCGTTACCTCGACGAAATAGCCGAGCACGTTGTTGTGGCGGATCTTCAGGCTCTGGATGCCGGTGGCCTTCTGCTCGCGCGCCTCCATGGCGGCGATGGCGCCCTTGCCCTCCAGCGCGAGGTCTACGACCTCGTCCAGCTCCGCGTGCGCGCCGCGGCGGATGTAGCCGCCGTCGCCGGTGGCGGTGGGCGGCTCGTCGGTGAGCCAGGCGCGGACGTCGGCGGCGATGTCCTCGAGCGTGTCTTCCAGGAAGCCCGGCTTCAGCGCGCGGATCTCCCGGACGCGCCCCGCCAGGCCGGGCAGGACCTCCAGGCTGGTCGCCAGGGCCACGAGCTCGCGCGGGTTGATGGTGCCGGCGGAGACCTTGCTGGCGAGGCGCTCCAGGTCCGAGACGGTCTTCAGGCGCTCGCGCAGGTTCCGTCGCAGGGCGTTGTCCAGCAGCGCCTCGACCGCGTCCAACCGGGCCTGGATCTCCGGAAGATCGGCCAGGGGCCAGGCGATCCACTCGCGGATCAGCCGACCGCCCATCGCCGTGGCGGTGCGGTCGAGCAGGCCGAGCAAGGTGCCTTTTCGTCCGGATCCTTGCAGCGGGCGGACCAGCTCCAGGTTGCGGCGGGTGGCCTCGTCCAGCACGAGGTGGCCGCCGGGGCGGCTGACGCGCAGGGTGCGGACATGCCCGAGATCGACCATCGAGATGTCGCGGGCGTAGACGATCAGCGCGCCGGCCGCGCCCAGCGCCGGCCCCAGCCCGACGCCGCCGTAGCCGAGCAGATCGACGACGCCCAGCAGGTCGCACAGCGCCTTGTGGCCGCTCTCGCGATCGAACCAGCCCGCGTCCAGCGTGCTCTGCATGATGGAGGCCCGCGTCGGGATGGCCTCGGCCGGCGTCGCGGGATCGCGCAGGATCTCCTTCGGCTCCATGCGCAGGAGCTCCGCGGCGGCGCTCTCGGCGTCGGGCAGCTCGGCCACGCGCAGATCGCCGGTGGAGATGTCCAGGGCGCAGAGCCCGACGGGTCCGCGGCCGGAGATGGCGACCAGCCAGCAGCTCTCCCGCGCCTCGACGTCGTCCGGGCTCCGGGGCAGGCCGGGCGTCACGACGCGCACCAGCTTGCGGTCCACGAGCGTCTTTCCGGCGGCCCGCGCGGCGACGGGGTCCTCGCTCTGCTCGGCGATCGCGACCTTGATCCCCGCTTCTGTCACGCGGACGAGGTACTCGTCCAGGGCGTGGTGCGGCACGCCGCACATGGGGATGGGCTCCGGGTCGTTCTTGTTCCGGCTGGTGAGCGTGAGCTCCATCAGCGCGGCGCCCTTGCGCGCGTCCTCGAAGAAGAGCTCGTAGAAATCTCCCATCCGGTAGAACAGGAGGGCGTCGGGCACCTGGGCCTTGAGGTCCAGGTACTGCCGCATCATCGGGGTCTCGGCGGGTCCAGACATCTCTCCTGGATATCCCGGCAGACAAGCCCGTGTCTCGCGCGCTCAGCCTTTGCGGCGCAGAATGAAGGCCTGAAACGCGTCCTCGTCGTCCTGCGGCGGCACGCTGGACCACTCGCGCTCGACCTCCCAGCCGGCGAGCGCGTCCACGACTCCCCTGCCCTCCTCGGGCATCGGGCTGCAGACGGCGTAGATGAGCGCGCCGCCGGGGGCGACGTGGTGGCTCGCCGCCGTGAGCACGGGGAGCTGGCGGAGGGCCATCGCCGCGGGGTCCGAGGGCAGGCGGAGCCAGCGAATCTCCGGGTGGCGGCGGATGATCCCCAGGCCCGTGCAGGGGGCGTCGACCAGGACGGCGTCGTAGCGGTCCAGGTCCGGGACCGGGCCCGTGAGCCAGTCGTGCTGGCGGCAGCGCACCGGGAGGCCGGTGCGCGCGATGTTCTCGCGGACGCGGACGAGCCGGTGCTCGCTCTGGTCCACCGCCGTCACCTCGAGCCCGCGCGAGGCCAGGCGCAGCGCCTTTCCGCCGGGCGCGGCGCAGGCGTCGAGGACGGTGGCCGTCCCCTCCCCTCCCCTGCCCTCTCCGAGCGCCTCCAGCACAAGATCCGCCACGGACGCCGCGGATGGGTCCATGACCCACCAGTGCCCCTCGGCGAAGCCCGGCAGCTTCTCCACGGCGCCGCGGGTGGCGCCGAGCGCGAAGGCGTCTGGGACGAGCCGGCCGCCGGCGCGGACGGGCTGCGGGTCGAGCTCCGCGGGCGGGAGCCAGCCCGCCTCTCGCGAGACGCCGCAGATCGGGGCGAGGTCGCGCAGGCGTCGCACCCAGCCGTCCCA
>CAZKWG010001023.1:0-2264 GCA_964556105.1 uncultured Enterobacterales bacterium
CCCTCCCCTCCGGCTGGACCCTGGGCGCTGTCACCCTGCGCCAGGACTGGACGCCGGACCTGTTCACGCTCGTGGTCGAGGCCGAGGTCGCGCCGTTTACGCCAGGGCAGTTCCTCCGCCTGGGCCTGCTGGAGGAGGACCGCTTCGTCAGCCGCGCCTACTCCGTCGCCTCGCCGCACGACCACAAGCTGGAGTTTTATATCGCCGTCGTGGAGGGGGGCGCGCTGACCCCCGCCCTGCACACGCTGGGGCCGGGGGACCCCGTCGCCGTCACACGCGAGGCCGCCGGCCACTTCACGCTCGCCCACGTCCCGGACGCACCCGCGCTGTGGCTGGTCGCGACGGGCACCGGGCTCGCGCCGTACATCGCCATGCTGCGCACCGACGAGCCCTGGACGCGCTTCGGCCGCGTCGTTGTGGTGCATGGGGTGCGCACCCACGCCGATCTGGCCTATCGAGAGGAGCTCCGCCAGCTCTCGGCGACCAGAGGGCTCCGCTACCTGCCTGTCGTCAGCCGCGAGCCGCCCCGCGACGGCGCGCTGAGCGGGCGGATCCCGGCGAACATCGCGGCGCTGGAGGCCCTGGCCGGCGCGCCGCTGGCGCCCGAGACCAGCCAGGTCCTGCTCTGCGGGAACCCGGAGATGGTGGCGGAGATGGAGGCGCTGCTGGCGGCGCGGGGGATGGGGCGGAATCGGCGGACGAAGCCGGGGAACGTGACGGCGGAGCGGTACTGGTAGGGCGGGTACTGGTCAGGTCCAGGTGGCCGTTTCAGCAGGTCGGGATCGAGACCAGGTGAACGGAGATCTTGACGCGGGGGGACCACGCAGCTGGAGGGCACAGGCCCCCCCACCGCCCCCTGACGGGGGCGCCTCCCCCACGGAGGGGGGAGGGGGTGGCGGTGGGCGGCGCGGCGGGGGGAGGCGCGGCCCCAGCCGTCCTGAACGCCCCGCCCCCAGCACCCTCCCCCCGCCGTGGGGGAGGTGCCGCGAAGCGGCGGTGGGGGGGCGACAGCCTTCCTGGGGCGACGACAGGAGGTGCCGCGAAGCGGCGGTGGGGGGGCGACGGCATTCCTGGCGCGAAGGCGACGGCATTCCTGGCGCGAAGACAGGAGGTGCCGCGAAGCGGCGGTGGGGGGGCGACGGCATTCCTGCCATGACGACAAGAGCAGCCTGTCAGTCCCCTACCGCCACGCCTCCCAGTCATCCGGCATGCTCGCTCGCGCAGCATAGAAGTACGACGGATCAATGCTCGACCCACCCGTCCCAAAATACTCCGAGTTGTAGTCGATGCCGTCCGTGCTGGACTGCGTAGACCAGTACTGAATGCCGATGATGTCCCCGTCCGAGTCCAGCTCCCAGTCGATGAAGATCACCGAGTGGCCGCTGCCGGAGTAGCGCCAGAACTGGAGGAGGTCGCCGGGCTCGAGGTCAGCCGGATCGGTGACGGCGGCGCCGAGGCCGTAGTTGTCCAACGCAACCCCCACGCCGTCTCCCCACAGGTCGCGCACGAACCAGTCGACGCGGAAGTCGGTGAGATCGTCCACGTCCATGCCGTTCAGGCTGCCGTCGCCGCCGGTCATGGCGTCGGCCTCCTGGAACGCCCGCATGAAGACCTCCCAGGTCAGGCCGACACAGTAGCAGCGGCCGTAAGGGTCGCCCTCAGCGACGCGCTCGCCCTGGTAGTAGACGTCCTGGGTGGTGCCGTACCAGTCGCCGCCGCTCGGCCAGTAGTAGTCGTGGCTGCCGTCGCGCGGGTAGGTCTCGAGGATGTCTACGACCAGCTCGTTGAAGCTGGACTTCTCGGGCGCGCTGCCCTCGGAGACCGTGACCTCGATGGCGTCGGCGACCGCCTCCTCGCCCATGCCGGTGGCGGTGATCTCGCGGGCGTAGCCGGTGCCGGTGAACGTGTAGGTGAGCGGCTCGCCCGCGGCGACCGTGCCCAGCTCCCAGCCGTCGGCGGAGATCGTGATCTCGCCGACGTCGTCGCTGGCGTCGACCATGAAGGTGACGGGGTTGGTGACGGTGGCGCCGTCCGACGGGCTGAGGATGCTCACCCAGCTCTCGTCCTCGGCCGCCACGAGCACGGGGACCTCGTAGCTGGACAGCTCAGCGCCGTCGGCGTCCAGGCCGTAGAGCACGAAGGTGCGCCGGCCCTGGCTGAGCGGGATCTCCACCTCGCCGCCGCCGGCCGCGGCCGCGGCCGCGCCCCACACCACCACGCCCGTGACCACCCACCGCACCAGATAGACCTCCGCGCCGGCCGCC
>CAZKWG010001024.1:0-2252 GCA_964556105.1 uncultured Enterobacterales bacterium
CTGGCTTCGCTCGGCCTGATCGGACCGCAGTTTGTTGGTCAGGTCATTGATGCCCAGTGCAGCGGGGTGAGCGTCGCATACCCGCGCTCGAACCACCAGCCGTCCAGGCTCCCTTCGCGCTGATAACCCTCTTCCTGAGGGGTGGTGCGGTCCCAGCCCTCGAAGCGGTCGTGGCCGCCGCCGATCCAGTAGTAGGCGCGACCGCGGGGGTCCTGGTTGATCTTCACCATCGGGTGGTAGAAACGTTTGCCCATGGGGCAGACCTTCACGCCCTTCAAGGCGGGCAGGGGCACGCCGGGGACGTTCAGGTTCAGGAAGGTGTGCGTCGGCAGCGGATCGGCGACCATCGCCCGCACGACCCGACGCGCGACCGCGCCCGCCGTCTCCCAGACAGGGTCGCCCTTGTCGCGATCGCCCGTCCCCAGGCTCACGGCGAGCGCGGGGATCCCTTGGAGAGCGGCCTCCATCGCCGCGGCGACCGTGCCCGAGTAGTGGACGTCGTCCCCCAGGTTCGAGCCGAAGTTGATCCCGGACACCACCACGTCGGGCGCGCGCCCGCAGAGCTTGTGGATGCCCAGGTAAGCGCAGTCCGCGGGCGTGCCGCGGGCCGTGTACCAGCGCGCCGGCGCGCGCGGCGCGACCCGAGGGGTCCACTCCTCCACACGGAGAGGCTCGTAGAGGGTCAGGGAGTGGCTCTTGGCGGACTGCTCGTCGCGGGGCGCGACCACCACGATCTCAACGTCCGGACCAGCCAGAGCGTCGACCAGGGCCGCGAGGCCCGGGGCTTCGACGCCGTCATCGTTCGAGAGGAGGATCAGCATGAGGCGGACACCCTAACCTGTTCTCGTGGGGGGATCGCGCGAGACAGGTTATGATGGGTCACCTACCCCCGGATCGGAATGCGCCCGCGATACGCCGACCTGTTCCGCGCTCTCAAGGATCCGGACCTCGCCCGGGCAGACGCCGCCTATGACGCGCTCCTCTTCGACCGGGGAGAGGCGCTGCCCGATCTGGCAGAGGCCTACAAGACCTTCCGCAAGGACGCGACGCTGCGCTTCTACGCGGTTCAGCTCATGGCCTTCTCCGGTGACCCCCGCGCCGTCCCGCTGGTCATCGAGGCGCTCTCCGACCCTGATCCGCAGGTGCGCGCCGAGGCCTGCCGGGGGCTCGAAGATCTCGGGGCCGGCGCGGCCGTGGCGGCCCTGCGCGCCCGCACGGAGGATCTGGACGCCAACGTCCGCGAGGCGGCGCAGGAGGCGCTGGACGCCATCGGCGGCCGCTCCGACTGAGCGCTCGCCCCGGTCACCGCGCCCTTTGACCCTCTCCGCCGGACAGGGTAGTCCCTATGGCTCTGACGGAGGCCCTCGGTGTCCAAGCGACCGCAGCTCATCACGCCACTGCCTGGCCCCAAGGCGCGCGCCGTCATCGAGCGTAGCGAAGGCGCGATCTCCACGTCCTATACCCGCGACTATCCGCTGGTCGCCGAAGACGCCCAGGGCTGCTGGATAACCGACCCGGACGGCAACGAGTTCCTGGATATGAACGCCGGGATCGCCGTGTGCTCGACCGGCCACTGTCACCCGCATGTGGTCTCCGCCATCGAGGCGCAGGCGCGCAAGCTCATCCACATGTCCGGGACGGACTTCTACTACCCGGTGCAGAGCCGCCTCGCCTCGCGCCTGGTCAAGCTCGGGGCGGTCCGCGGGGAGCGCCACCGGGTGTATTTCGGCAACTCCGGCGCCGAGGCCATCGAGTGCGCGCTGAAGCTGTCGCGCTACCACTCGGGTCGTCACGCGATCATCGGCTTTCTGGGCTCGTTCCACGGCCGAACCCTGGGCGCGCTCTCCTTGACGTCGAGCAAGGTGCGCCAGCGGGAGCGCTTCGGACCGCTGCTGCCCGGCATCTATCACAGCGCCTACCCGGACCCGCTCCGCATGGGTCCGCGGGCCGCGAAGATCGCGCTGGAGCACCTCGACTATCTCTTCCATCACCTCGTCTCGCCGAACGAGGTGGCCGCCATCGTGGTCGAGCCCGTGCAGGGCGAGGGCGGCTACATCGTGCCCCCGGCGGGTTTCCTGGCCGGCCTGCGCGAGATCTGTGATCGGCACGGGATCCTCCTGGTCTTCGACGAGGTGCAGTCCGGGATGGGCCGCACCGGCAAGATGTTCGCCTGGCAGCATGCCGGCGTGGAGCCAGACATCATCTGCCTGGCCAAGGGCATCGCCAGCGGGCTGCCGCTGTGCGCCGTCATC
>CAZKWG010001025.1:0-2248 GCA_964556105.1 uncultured Enterobacterales bacterium
AGATGGGCGGCGGCCAGATGGGCGGCGGCCAGATGGGCGGCGGCCAGATGGGCGGTCAGTAACGCTCCTCAGTCCTCGCGGACGGCGTGGGCCTCGCTGTCATAGACCAGGCCAGCGCCGTCGCTGTCCGCGAGAACGTGCAGGCGCATCCCGATCAGGCCCGCCGCATGCAGCGCGCCGTCTCCTGCGTCGTGCGCGGAGACCGCGGGGGAGAGCGAGCGCCAACGGAGCGCCGCGCTGTCCAGCACCAGCGTGCTCATCGCGGCGTCGTCTTCGTAGGGGTTGTCCTCGAAGCGGACCTCGGCAGGGACGCCGTCGGCTCGCCCCAGGCTGCTCGTCGTCGCCACGAGGAAGCCCGTGTAGCCCGGATGGTCGTGCAGCGCGCGCAGCAGCGCCTCGTGGTTCGCCGCGCGCCGCTCGCTGTCGTGGGCGTTCATCACGCCGATCGCGTCCTCGAGCACCGGGGGGTCGTCGCCCTCCGCGGTCGCGTAGGCGCCCGGGAAGCGCGTCACGGCGACGGCGAAGCGCTCCTCGTGGGCGTTGGTGTCGCCGTCGACATACCACTCCCCCAGGTTCTCCGCGGCGTCCCCATCCCAGGCCACCGCCTCGGCGTCCGGCGGAGCGGAGGCCTCATCGACGCGGCCTGCGCCCAGGTCCCAGACCCAGCCATCCGTGAGCACGTCCAGCTCGAGCCCGGTCCAGATCAGCGGCGCTCCGCAGCTTCGTAGCCGCAGGCTCTCCTCGCTGGCCCGCAGGAAGCTGACGCTGCCGTCCCCCACGACCGTCGCCCGCCCGTCGGAGATCCACACGCCCGTCGCCGCCTCCAGGCCGATCCCCAGCAGCGCCTGCGGAGCCCCCTCGTCGATCGCCAGGGCCATCGCCCCCGCGAGGCGGCCCAGCCGCGCCCGCTCCACGAAGTGGGTGTCGATGAGCACATCCGGGAGGAAGCCCAGAAAGTCTTCGTGAACGCCAGGGCCGCCGTCGCTGACGTCCTCCAGGTACTCGCTGCACGCGTCCGTCAGCACGTCCGCGCTGACGAGATCGGCGCCGCCGGCCAGCGCATAGCCGGCCTGAGACATCGCGCCGGCGCTCGTCCCGCCGATCCCCCCGCCGCGCGCGACGAGATCGCGCAGCAGCGTCTCGATGCGGCGGTCGTTCCACAGGTCGTAGTACTCCCCCTGGTCGCCTCCTTTGATGAACACGGCGTCCACCTCGGCCAGGAGCTCGTCCAGACCGGCGTCGTCGGCCTCCAGGGTCGTCGAGAGGGTGAGGTTGAAGGCCAGATCAGCGCCGAGCGTCTCGAAGTAGTCCGGCAACCAGTCCGTCTGCTCGCTGTCGGCGAGCACCGCGACGTGGATCTGCCCGTCGCCGGTCACGTCCCCGCCGTCCAGCAGGTGAGCATAGAGCCGCGCGCTCCAGGCCGCGTCGTCCCCCTTCTCTCCCTCGGAGCCGCCCCCCGCCAGCACGATGACGCCCGCGCCCGAGGCTTCGCCAGTGTCGGTTCCGGTGTCGTCTGACCCGACGCCCTTGTCCAGGATGGCGTCCGAGCAGCCGCAGGCGAGGATGAGGCCCAGGAAGGGGTGTCGCATCGTCTTCTCCTCAGGGTGTGCGCCCGTCTCTAAAGGCGTCCAGGTCCCACACCGTCGCGCCGTCCTGCCGGACGCCCGCCCCCAGCGCCTGGTCGAGCGCCTCGCGCGCCTTGTCCGGCGTGGCCGCCCGCGCCTCATGGAGGACGATCCATCGATAGCCCCAGGACTTCAGCTTCGCCACTTCATCCGCCAGCTTCTTCGGATCGGTGGTGATCGGGGCGCGCCGCCAGGCCTCGTTGGGCGCGTGCGGACGGGGCCCGGTGAAGCGCAGGCCGCAGGCGCCGTCGGCGGCGGCCACGAGGCGCGAGCGCTCCAGGAGCGCGTCGGAGCCCTCATAGTTCTCCGAGGCCGGGCGCTCGTGGAAGGCCTGCCACTGGTTGTAGAGCCGAGCCGGGACCGGCGTGAACTCCACGCGCCCGTTGTCGAAGGGGAGCTGAATGACCCCAGTACGCGCCGCCTCGGGCTCAGCGAGCGTGAGCATCACCTGCGGCACCGACGCGGCGTAGGCGGGTCGAGGCCAGGGGGTCTGCGAGAACGCCACCGCGTCCAGGACGAGGGCCGCGGTCACCAGCAGGGCGCCGCTCCGCCGCGCGACGAGGTCACGGGCGCCCACCGCCGCCGCGACCGCGAGGAAGGGGATCGCCGCGCCCACGGCCCTA
>CAZKWG010001026.1:0-2240 GCA_964556105.1 uncultured Enterobacterales bacterium
TAGGCGAGCCCGTCCTCGTAATAGGCCCGCCGAGCGGCGACCTCGTCGTCGGAGGCGGCGATGTGGGCGACGGCGGCCCGGAAGTGGGCACGATCCTCGTCGGAGACCAGCGTGAGCGCGGGCGCGTCGTTGACCGGCCAGAAGTCGAAGCGCGCGCCCATCGCCTTGACCTGGTCGTGAATCGTCGTCAGCTCTGTGACATTCTCACGCGTGACGACAAAATAGACGCTCGCCGCGATCCCTGCGGCCAGCGCCCGCTCCAGCGCGGCCATGGTCTTTCGCCAGGCGCCCACCTGCCCGCGCAGGCGATCGTGGGTGGGCTCGAGCCCGTCGATGGAGAAGGACAGCGAGCTGACGCCGCTCTCGCTCAGCTCGTCCCAGCGCTGGTTCAGGCGGGTGCCGTTGGTCGTGATGTTCACGTCCAGCCCTCGCGCCCGCGCCGCCCGCACGACCCGGAACAGGTCGGGGTGGAGGAAGGGCTCGCCGCCCGTCAGGACCAGGGTGCGCGTGCCGATGGCGACGGCGTCGTCGAGGAGGGGGAGGACCTGCTCCATCGCCATGTGGACGTGGCCCTCCCAGAGATCGCAGAAGGAGCAGCGCAGGTTGCAGCCGCGGTTCAGCAGCAGCAGGAGGGTCAGCGGCTTGCTGGGCGTCCGCCGGGGCAGGTGCGCGTCGGCGGGCGGCGCAACCCTGGGCGAGGGTCCGACCAGGAGTCGGTCGTTGACGTCCTCGCCCCGGCCCTCTCCCCGGTAGAGCGCGAGGTAGGCGCGCCCGATGGCGGACCAGTCATAGCGGGCGGCGAAGGCGGCGGCCCGACCACCCAGGCGAGCGCGCTCGGCGGGGTCGCGGAGCAGTCCGTCCACGGCCTCGGCGAAGGCGTCGGGCCCCTCGGCCAGCGCCAGCTCGTCGGTGAAGCGGATCCCCTCCGCTCCCTTGGCCGTGCTCACCACCGCCTGGCCCGCCGCCATGTACTCGAGCAGCTTCATCCGCGTCCCGCCGCCCGCCATCACGGGGCAGAGGCAGAGATCGGCGGCGGCGACGTGCAGGGCGAGGTCGTCGACCGGGCCGCTGAAGACCACAGCAGGATGCGCATAATAGAGCGGCGGGCCCATGCCGGAGATGAGGACACGCAGCCCGGGCCAGCGGGGCAGCAGCCGCGGCAGGAGCTGCTCGACGATGAAGCGCACGGCCTCGGTGTTCGGCCAGTAGTGGAGCGTGCCGTGGAAGAAGAGCAGGGGAGCTTCGGGGGAGAGCCCGTAGCGGGCGGCGATCTCGTGCCGAGCGCGCCGAGGGTCGCGGGCGGCGCGCTGGAAGGGCGCGACGTCCACGCCATGCGGGATGACGGTGACCCGCTCCGCCGGCAGTCCGCCCGCGACCATCCGCCGCCGATCCTCGGCGCTCACGGCGATCACCTCGTCCACCGCGACCAGGAGCCCCTGCTCGACGCGGCGCAGACGTTCCACGGGGAACCCGAAGTCGCGAAGGCGCTCCCACTCGACGTTGTGCTGAACGATGCTCGTCCTCGGGCGCGCGCCCTGGGCCGCGCGGCGCAGCAGCCCCAGCCCCCGGCTCGCCATGAGGGCAGGCGCGGCATATCCGGGGAACTCCGCCTGGAACACGTCGATCCCCTCCTTGCGGCCGACCTCGAGCGCGCGCGCCCACCAGGCCGGGTCGAAGAGCGGCCGGTAGAGGAAGGTCTCCTCCTTCGGGTAGCCCAGCGACAGGCAGAGGGACTCGGCGAGCGCGCCCAGGCGCGGCAGCGGCGGCCACTCCTCGGCGGCGCGAAAGCGAGGGCTGAAGGGGATCTCCTCCATCTGGCCGTCGGTGAAGCGCAGGTAGCGGTCGCGGTCGTCGGTGACCACGCAGGTCGGCGCGCCAGCCCTCGAGAGGGACTCTGCGGTGCGCACGATCTTCACCGCCGCGCCGTGGTTCGTCGGGAAGAGGTCGCCGCGGGTCAGGATGCAGACGCGCAACGGGCTGGCTCCAAGGGGCAGGATAACGCCGCCGCTCCACGCGTCACCCGGACGCGATAGGCTGTGGCTCTGGCGCTGGGGAGAGCAGCAGGGGGATGGCCGTAGACAGCAGACCGCTGCTCGTGTGGTTGGGGGCGCCGCCCGCCGCCGGGCTGAGGGCGTCCCTGGAGCGCGAGGTGCGCCTGCACGAGGGCTGGACCGACGGGGCGCAGCTGGTCGTCGCCTGGGCCGGCTCGGGGATGGAGGTGCTGGCGGCGCTCCCGCGGG
>CAZKWG010001027.1:0-2240 GCA_964556105.1 uncultured Enterobacterales bacterium
GCGGCGGGGGCGGCGGGGGCGGCGGCGTCCTGACCCCCGGCGGGCGCGGCGGCGGGGGTCGGCGCGGTGGCGCCGAGGACGCTGATGGCGCCGAAGCCAAGGAAATCCGGGTTGTAGGTGTCGATCTTGTGCGTGGGAAGCGCCATCGCTCCCAGCGTGGGCAGCGTGCCCATGTTGCGGATATCGGCCAGCCAGCGCAGCCCCGAGGACTGCTCGGGCAGGGCGATGAAGGGGAAGGCGTCGAGCGGCTCCGGCGCGACCACCAGATACCGGCCTACACCCGAGAGCACGTCGGAGAAGGGGTCGAGCAGGACCCCGCGGAGCCGATCGCCCGCGGCGACCGGCGAGGGGCCTCCACCCTTCACGCCCGCCTCCAGCGTGGCGCGATACTGGGCCGCCATCGAGATGATCTTCGCGCTGGACCCGAGCATCCGCGCGGACTGACCCCGCTTGGAGAGCGCCAGGCCGTGGACGCCGGACGCGCCCACCCGGAACGAGATGATGCCGACGCCGCCCAGCTTCTCCACCTGACCGGTGGGGGCCTCGAGGGCGACGGGGAGGACCGGGCCGAAGCCGTCGGCGTCCTTGAGCCCCTGCTCGCTGGTCTGAACGGCGGCCAGCGCGTCCTTGGGCCAGGCGCCCTGCCCGGCGAGCCAGGTGCGAAGCCCGGCGCGCGCCCGAGCCACCGCCGCGAGCAGCGGCTCCCGCTTCTCGGCCGGCAGGGGGGCGGTGTAGTCCACGCCGGCGGCGGCCTCGCGACGATGGCGGGCCAGCCGATGGGAGACCTCGTGCGCGGCGAACCACGCGTCGATGGGCGCGGTGTCGGCGAGCGCCGTGAGCGCCGCGACGTCGCCATCGACCGGCAGCCCCTGCGAGCCGTCCAGCGCCGTGCCCAGCGAGAGCGATCCCTGGCGATGGAAGGGGAGCTTGCCGAGCGCGCCGCTCCAGGCCGTGAAGATCCCGTCCACGGTGCCGGCTGCCACCGCCGCGCGGCCCTCCGCCCAGGCCGCGACGCCCCCGGCGAGGGGATCGTCCCCGGCGAGGGGCGGCGCGGTCCCGGCGCCCATCGCGCTCCAGGCGCCGACGCTGGCGGGAAGCCCCTCGACGGGGGGGAACGCGGGCTTACCGCCGTCAATCAGCGTCCGCGCGGCGATCTCGGCGCGAAGGCCGTCTCCCGGGGCGCCGGTCGCCGCCAGACCCAGCAGCTCTGCGCGCACGTTGGCCGCGCCCTTGCTGTCGCCCGCGGCGCGCATCGCGCTCTCCCTGGTCAGCCGAACGCTGACGCGCAGGCCGAGCTCGCCCGTCGCGTCGGCGGCCTCGACCGCCCGCTGATGCCAGTCGCCCGCCTGCGCGGGGTCGGCCACCGCGGCCAGCGGATAGACCAGCGCGCCCTCGCGCGGCGTGAGGCCGGCGGTCGGGAAGGAGGCGACCGCGGTCGCCAGATCGCCCTTCGAGAGCGCGGCGAGCCCGAGGAGCGCCAGCTTCCGTTGACCGTCGCTGCGCTCGGCCGCCGCGGTGATCTCCTCGACCCGGCCGAGCTCGAAGGCGCTCCACCCCTCGATCCAGCTCGCCTCGCTGGCCTGCTGCGGCGCCTCGGAGAGCTTCTCGCGCGCCGTCGCCGCCGCCTCCCGCGCCTCCTTCGGCAGACCCGCCGCCGAGGCCGCCTGCGCCACGGTCAGGTGGGCGCGCCCGATCAGGCTCGCCTCCAGCGCGCCGGGGAGGGCCTTGACCACGGCGGAGGCGTTGGTCAGCGCCTCGTCGGCCTTCCCGCCGGCGCTCAGCGCCGAGACGGCCAGCTCGAGGGCCTCGATGGCCTGCGCCCCGGAGCCCTCCTCGAGCGCCACCTTGGAGGCCTCGGTGGCCCAGGCGCCCGCCTCCGCGGGCTGAACGCCCGAGGCGGGGTTCGCCGCCAGGCGCGCGCGTCCCCGGTTCGCCGCGATCTTCGCCCGCGCGTCGGCGTCCCCAGCGGCGATGGCGTACTCGGCCAGCGCGAGCGGGAGATCGCCACGCGCCTCGGCGGTCTGCGCGCGCAGCAAGGCCGCCCGCCAGCCAGAGACGGCCTTCGCCGCCGGGAGGAGCGCAGCCGCGCCGGCGGCGTCCGCCTGCGCCCAGGCGACCAGCGCCGCCGCGTCCGCGGGGAGCACCTCGGTCGTCGGCGTGCCGCCCGCGGCCAGGGCCAGGGCCGCCCGCGCCATCGCCGCCGCGGCGCCGCTCGGGTCCGCCGCCGCCGCCAGCTTCGC
>CAZKWG010001028.1:0-2239 GCA_964556105.1 uncultured Enterobacterales bacterium
CCGGCACCTGCACGCCCTGCGCCGCGGCGCGCGCCGTGAGATCTCCCCAGCGCAGGGCCGTGTCCACGTCCAGGTCGATGAGCCGCTCCTCGAAGTGCTCGAGCAGCTCGCCCAGCCAGTCCTCGATGCGCTCGCGCTGCGGGCCGTGGGGGAGCTTCGTCGCGCCGCGCTCGATCTCGCCCGGCGTGAGCACCGAGAGGTAGAGGTCCTCGTCGCGCTGGGCCTCGAACCAGGCGAGGACGGCCGGATCCGGGCGCGGGCGGACCAGCTCGGAGATGACGCAGGTGTCGAGGAGGATGGGGCGGCTCATGCGAAGGTGATCTCCCGCCCGAGGTCGCGATCGCGCTCCAGCACGAGGTCGCCCAGCGGCGCGCGCCGGAGCAGGTCCTTGAACGAGCCGCGCGGGCTGGTCTGGCGCTGCCAGGTCTCGTAGGAGAGGACGACGACGACGGGCTCACCGCGGCGGGTGACGACCTGCGGCCCCTCGGCGAGCGCGCGATCGACCATCTCGGAGAAGCGGTTCTTGGCGTCCTGGAGCTGCCAGGGATCGATCTTGTGCGCGTGCATGGGGCACCTCGACGGGTTGAGCTGTCCAGACTGTCTAGCCAGTATCGTGGAGCGTGCCCGTGGGCAAGGGGCAGACGTGGAGAAGCCCGGCGCCGACCGGGGATCAGCGCCGGGCTTCGGAGGAGCGCCCGCTCAGCGGCCGGCGACGCTGCCCCCCCAGGGGCCGCGCTGGCCGGAGAGCTGACCGGCGCGGGCGATGAGCTCGCACAGCTCGCGGTCCTCCTGGAGGCCCCTGCGCTTCGCGCCGTCGGCCAGCGCGTAGACGTCGGCGTAGCTCAGCTCCGCGGCGTAGCGGCTGCCGCGCAGGACCTCGGCGAAGGAGGCGGCGGCCACGGCGACGCGGAAGTCCTGCGAGCTGTCGTCGATGTCGGCGCGGAAGGCGCGGCTGGTCAGCGCGGTCTCGAACTCGCGGGCCGGCATGTCCGGGCCGGGCTTCTTGGCGCGGATGTGGACGCTGGCCAGCGGCTCGCCGCGGCTGAGCGCGTCGTCGGCCAGGATGACGTCGTAGAGGGCCGTGACGCTGTGACCGGAGCCGACCTCGCCCGCGTCCACCTTGTCGTTGCGGAAGTCGCGGTCGGCGATGTCCCGGTTCTCGTAGCCGATGAGGCGCCAGGAGATCACGGCGTCAGGATCGAAGTCCACCTGAATCTTCACGTCGCGGGCGATGGTGTCCAGGGTGCCCGTCAGCTTCTCGCCGAACACGCGGCGCGCCTCGGCGTAGCTGTCCACGTAGGTGTAGTTGCCGTCGCCCTTGTCGGCGATCTGCTCCATCGTCGTGTCCTTGTAGTTGCCGCTCCCGAAGCCCAGCGTGGACAGCGTGATGCCCTTCTTCGAGTAGTCCTCCACCGTGCGCAGGATGTCCTGGTAGGAGGTGGGCCCGACGTTGGCGTCGCCGTCCGAGAGCACCAGCACGCGGTTCTCCGCGCCCTTGACGTAGGCCTCGCTGGCCTGCTCGTAGGCCAGGCTGAGGCCGGAGCCCATCGCGGTGGAGCCGCCGGCCGTCAGGTCCTCGATGGCGGCGTGGATCGTCTCTCGGCGCGTGACCGGCGTGGCCTCGAGCACGACGCGGGTGGAGCCGGCGTAGGTGACGAGCGCGATGGAGTCCTCGGCGCCGAGCTGGTCCACCAGCAGGTGCAGGCTCTGCTTGACCAGGCCGATCTTGTCCTCGGACTGCATCGAGCCGCTGACGTCGACCAGGAAGGTCAGGCGGCGGGGGCGCGAGCCCTCGGCCAGCTCCTTGCCCTGGACGCCGACCCGGACGATGTGGTGCTGAGGCTGCCAGGGGTTGGGCGCCGCCTCGAAGTTGACGGCGAAGGGGGCCTCACCCGTGGGGCCCTGGTAGCGGTACTGGAAGTAGTTGATGAATTCTTCGACGCGCACGCTGGCGGCGGGGGGCAGCGCGCCCTCGGTCAGCTTGCGGCGGGCGATGGTGTAGCTGGCGGTGTCTACGTCGATGGAGAAGGTCGAGAGGTGGTCCTCGGCGGCGGCGGTCATGCGGTTGGTGCCGTGGTCGGTGTACAGCTCCGTGTTGGGGGCGACGACCGGCGCCGCCGCGTAGCCGCTCTTCACCCCGTAGGTCGCGCCGCCGCCCGAGCCCGTCCCTCGCATGCCCAGACCCGCGGATCCGGTGACCTCGCTGCGCGCGCCGAGCAGGCCGCCCATGCCGTCGTCC
>CAZKWG010001029.1:0-1192 GCA_964556105.1 uncultured Enterobacterales bacterium
GCTCAGGCGATGGAGGCGGATCTCTGGGGCCACGCCGCGCACGGCCGCCACCTCCTGACCGTCGAGGCGCTGCAGGTGCGCCGCCTCTCGATCTCGGCGGGCGAGGAGCGGCTCTACGAGGCGGTCTGGGAGCCGGCACCGGCGGCGCGGCCCGAGCCCTGGCCTGGCGGCGCCTACCTCATCGCCGATCGGGGCGGGCGGGCGCTGGCGCTGGCGGAGCGCCTCCGGCAGGACGGCGTCGCCGCGACCACGGGCGAGGTAGCGCGCGCGCCGCAGACCGGGCGCGTGATCGACCTGCGCGCGCTGGACCTGACCGACAGCCCTACTAGTTTATCTAGCCTCGAGGTGGCCTCCGCGATCGCCGATCTCTGCCGCCTCATCGACCAGCGGCCCGCCGCGGAGCTGGATCTCGTGCTGCCCGAGACGGTGGCTGGCGCGGCCCTGGCGGGCGCCGCGCGGGCGGCGCGGCTGGAGCGTCCCGACACGGCGATCCGCGCGCTCATCCTCACGGAGGACGCGGATCTCAGCGCCCTGGCGAGCGCCCTGCGCGCCGCGGACGGCGAGCCGGAGCTGCGCATCGACGCGCAGGGACGCGCGCTGCGGAGGCTGGCGAGCGCCGATCCTGGCCCGAGCAAAGCGCCGGATCTCCGCGGGCTGGTGCTGATCAGCGGCGGCCTCGGCGCGCTGGGGCTGGTGGCCGCCTCCGAGCTGGCGCGACAGGGCGCGCGGGAGCTGCTGCTGCTGGGCCGATCGGCGCCCGGACCGGAGGCGCTCGCGACCATCGCCGCCCTCCGCGCGGACGGCTGCGCGGTGGAGATCGTCTCCGCGGACGTCGCCGACGAGCCGGCGCTGCGGCGGGCCCTGGGCGGGCGGCGGCTGGCGGGCGTGGTCCACGCGGCCGGCGCGCTGCACGACGCCCCTCTGGCGGAGCTGCTCCCGTCGCAGATCGAGCGGGTCCTGAGGCCCAAGATCGGCGGGGCCCTCGTCCTGCACGCGCTGGCGCGAGACGCCGATCTCTTCGTGCTGTTCGGATCGGTCGCCGGCCTCTGGGGCAACGCCGGTCAGGTGGCCTACAGCGCGGCGAACGCGGCGATGGCGGCCTTCGCCGAGTGGCGGGGGGCGCCGGGCCGCGCCGCCCGCGGCCCTGGCAGGGGGCCCCGGGGCCCGGGCGGGAGGGGGCCCCCGGGGGGGG
>CAZKWG010001029.1:1202-2237 GCA_964556105.1 uncultured Enterobacterales bacterium
CCGACTCCTATCTCGCCGAGTGGCGGCGCGCGCAGGGCCTCTCCGCGCTCTGCCTGGACTGGGGCCCCTGGTCCGAGGTCGGCATGGCCGCGCGTGAGGGCGCCCTGCAGCGCGCCGCGTCGCTGGGCTTGAACGCCCTCTCTCCCGCGGAGGGCGCCGCCCTGTTCGGGCGCCTGCTCTCGTCCCCGAGCGCGCACCTCGCGGCGGTGAGCGTGGACTGGAGCCGCTTCGGCGCCGTCGATCCGCTGTTCCGACGCCTCGCGACGCCGCCGACCGCGCGACACAGCCCGGAGATCGCCCTGCGCGAGGCGGTGGCGATGGCCTTCTCCATGGCGCCCGAGAGCCTGGACCTGGACGCCAGCCTCGTCGCCCTGGGGCTGGACTCGGTCGTCGCGCTCGACCTCAAGGGCCGGATTCAGCGCCTCGTCGGCCTGGATCTGCCCGTGGCCGAGCTCCTGCGCGGCCCCACCACCCGCGACCTGTTGAGCCGGATCCCGCCTCCTCCGCCCGAGGTCTCCGACGTAGACGCGCTCTCCGACGCCGAGGTCGAGGCGCTCCTGAACCAGATGCTCGCCGCCGAGCCGACCTGACGCACCACGAGGAGCCCACCTGTGGACCGCCCCATCTCCGCCCTGAGCGCCGCCGAGCGCCGGGCCATGCTCAAGGATCTGCTGAAGAAGAAGGGCGCCGAGCCGGTCGTCGCCGCCGCTGCCGCGGACCTGAAGCCCGACCTCGCCGCGCGCCACGAGCCCTTCCCCACGACGCCGATTCAGGAGGCCTATCTGCTTGGGCGAAAGCCCGGCTTCGCCGTCTCCGGCGTGGCCTGCCACATCGTGGTCGAGGTCGCCGCGACCGGCCTGGACCCGGAGCGTCTGGAGACGAGCTGGAACGCCCTCGTCGCCCGCCACGACATGCTGCGCGCCGTCGTCCAGAGCGGCGCGACGCGGGTGCTGGCGGAGGTCCCGCCGGTGCGCTTCCGGACCCTGGACCTGCGCCAGGAGCAGGCCGACGCGCAGCGCCGCCGTCTGGAGGCCG
>CAZKWG010001030.1:0-2234 GCA_964556105.1 uncultured Enterobacterales bacterium
CCATTCGCGAGGGCGGCCGCACCGTCGGTGCAGGCGTCGTCGCCAAGATCATCGAGTAGTCGCCCCTGACCCGAACGCCCGGGTGGGGCCTTCGGGCCCCATTCGCGCTTGGACGCCTTGCATCTGAAAGACGGACAGGCTAACTGGCTGGACTGCCGGGACAAGCCGTCCTGCCGAAGTTCCACATGAAGACCAATCAGCGCTACATCCTCTTCTCGTTCCTGATCCTCGCGGTGGCCGTGGGCTTCTCTGCCCGTGGGCTGGCCGGTCCGATCATGGCGGCGTTGGAGGTTTCGGATCCGCGACTGTTCGGCGTCATCGATGGAAGTTCGCTGGTAGGTGTGGGTCTGGGCATCGCGACCTTTGTGGTCTTCCTGCGTAGCGCATCCTCTGTCCACTTTACGGACGAGGTTATCAGCGAGCTGCGCAAGGTGACCTGGCCTGACCGTGAGGACACGATCCGGTCGACCATCATCGTCGTGTCAACCTCTCTCTTTTTCGCGCTGATGTTGGCCAGCTTCGACTGGCTGTGGGGCAGCCTCACCAGCGCATTCCTGTTCACCAAGGGCTGACAATCGTCCGCCTGGCCTGCGCCGAAGGAGCTCCTAAGCCCATGGCCATGGCATGGTATGTCGTGCACACCTATTCGGGTTTCGAGAACAAGGCCAAGGCGGCGCTGGAAGATGCCATTCGCCGCAACAGCCTTCAGTCGAAATTCGGAGAGGTCCTCGTCCCAACCGAGAAGGTGGTCGAGGTCAAAGACGGTCAAAAGAAGACCACCACCCGGAAGGTCTTTCCTGGGTATATCTTCGTCCAGATGGAGGTCGACAATCAGACCTGGCATGTGGTGAAGAGCACACCCAAGGTCACGGGCTTCATCGGGGGGTCCAGAAATCCGCCGCCGATTCCGGAGGCAGAGGTCCGCCGCATCACGAATCAGATGGCCCAGGATGAGGCGAAGCCGAAGCCGGTCATGGAGTTCGAGCGTGGTGAGGAGGTCCGCATCATCGATGGGCCCTTCGTCCCCCTCAAGGGGCGGGTCGAGGAGGTCAATCAAGCACGTGGGAAGCTGCGTGTCATGGTGAGCATCTTCGGGCGTCCGACCTCGGTCGAGCTCGACTTCACCCAGGTCGAGCGCGCAGGTTAACGCAACGCCGACGCTTTGAACGAATCAGGAGTCGCCAATGGCGAAGAAGGTCGTCAATCAGATCAAGCTGCTCATCATGGCGGGCAAGGCCAACCCCAGCCCGCCTATCGGTCCTGCGCTCGGCTCCGCTGGCGTGAACATCCCGATGTTCTGCAAGGAGTTCAACGCCCGGACCGCCGCTCAGGCGGGTGAGAACATCTCGATCCCGACCATCATCACGGTCTTCTCGGACAAGACCTTTACGTTCGAGCTGAAGACCCCTCCCGTCTCCGTGCTGCTCCGCAAGGCGGCCGGTGCGGAGAAGGGCTCGGCGACGCCGAACAAGGTCAAGGTCGGCAAGCTCTCCAAGGCGCAGGTCCAAGAGATCGCGCGCCTCAAGCTGCCCGACCTCAACACCACCAGCTTCGAGTCCGCGGTTCGCACCGTCGAGGGCACCGCGCGCTCGATGGGGATCGACGTCGTCTGATCCCTCTCAACCCTCTGGGCTTCGTCATGGGGGAGGGGTGACCCGCTGACCCCGGCGAGGCGGGAGCGCGCGCGGCAGCGAGCGACTCTCAGGAGCAAGAATGGCAAAACAAGGAAAGCGCTACAGGTCGGCGCAGGCCCGGATCGAGGTCGGTCATCGCTATCCCGTTGCGGAAGCGACCCGTCTCGTGAAGGAGTCGGCGGCGGCGAAGTTCGATGAGAGCATCGACGCGGCTATCCGTCTCGGTGTCGATCCCCGGCATGCTGACCAGATGGTCCGCGGCGCCTGCACGATGCCTCACGGCATCGGCAAGACCGTGCGCATCCTGGTCTTCAGCCAGGGTGAAGGCGCGAGGATCGCTCAGGAGGCCGGCGCTGACATCGTTGGCGGCGCGGAGCTGGTCGAGAAGATCCTCAACGAGAACTTCCTGGACTTCGACAAGGCCGTCGCCACCCGCGACATGATGGGCCAGGTCGGAAAGCTCGGACGCGTGCTCGGTCCTCGCGGCCTGATGCCGAACCCCAAGGTCGGAACGGTGGTCGGCAACGACACGCTGGCGGCGACCATCAAGGAGCTTCGCGCAGGCAAGATCGAGTTCCGCGTCGAGAAGGCGGGCATCGT
>CAZKWG010001031.1:0-1660 GCA_964556105.1 uncultured Enterobacterales bacterium
CACCCCTGGGCGTCACGGAGCCCATTGCGACGCCTCGGTCTCCTCGTCCTCGTACCCGAGCTCCTCGAGGTCGCACACCCCTGGGCGTCACGGAGCCCATTGCGACAAGATAGAAGCGGTGTCAGGCTCGGCGCTCATGACGTGCACACACCCCTGGTCCGCGCCCGCTCGATCCGTTACAGAAGCCCCCGTGAGGCTCCTGACATGCTCTTCTTCGCCCTGCTCCTCTCCGTCGCGACAGTCCACGCCCAGCCTCCCACGGTGCAGGAGCAACTCCAGGCGCAGGAGGAGCGGATCGCCGCGCTGGAGGCCCAGGCAGAGAGCTTGAAGCCGCTGGGCTGGCTGGCCGGTCTGGCGCTGGCGGGGGGCATTGCGGCGGTGGCGAGCTCCTTCATCTGGACGAAGCGGTCGGCAGATCGGGCGATCACCGAGGCGGTGGGCATCAAGACACGCGAGCTGCACCGGCTGGTCGAGGAGAAAGATCTGGCCAGCTATGTGCGTGATCGCAGCCGCGTCGTGATCGTCGGGCCGGACGGCGACAGGAGGCTGGAGCGCCTGCTGCTGCGAGACGGCTGGAAGAACGTCTCGACGGCCACCACGCTGGACGGGAGCCCCGCAGCGATGGAGAGCGCCCTGCAGGACGCGAGCTCGGCGGCGCTGGTGGTCTTCGACCGCCTGCCCGAGGACGCGCTGATCGGCTTCTGCGAGCGGCGGGGCACCGCCGACCAGCGCTACGCCGGCTTCACGCGGACACCCTACACAAGGCTGCCGAACCCGGTGCGCGACGCACTGGTGTTTGGCAACACGCCGGATCAGCTCCTGCACTGGGTGGAAGCGGCGACGCTGCGCCAGGAGCGGGCGCGCCGACGCCTGGATCCGGGTGCCCCGGCCTCAGCCTGATCGGGCCCTCAGCTCCCCTTGGGCCCACGCGCGGTCTTCAGCCCGCGAAGGGTGAGGCCCAGGACGGCGGCCAGGGTGCGCGCCTCCTCGGCGCCACGCCAGCGCCCATCCGTCGTCCCGGCCCGGATCTCACCGACCAGGCGGCCTAGCTCAGCGCAAAGAACCTGCGACTGTGGACCTGAGGAATTCGTGCGGCGCGCCGTAGCCGAGCTGGGGTAGAGCTTCAAGACACGCTCGAAGTCGTCCAGCCCAGCCGACACGCGCGCAGTGCGGTAAAGCCCGCCGAGGACACTGGGAGATACGGGCTCGCCGGTCCCTGCCGTTCTGTAACGGCTGAGCCGCTCGGAGAGTTCGGCAGACCGCTCCTCTATCCAACGGATCGTCTCTGGCTTGTACCTCATCGCCCCCCCATCTGCGCCGCGAGCACGCGCACGACCGCCTCCTGGTAGGCGTCCAGCGGACAGGCGGCGACCCATGTGGCAACGCGCGCCGCGGCCTGCGTGGCATCCAGGTCCTCGGCCAGCCGGCCGGCGCCCCTACGCATTCGGACCCCGAGGACGTGAAAGCGGGTCCGGCCGAGCCCAGCGAATTTACCACCGCCCAGGCGCGGACAGAAGGATCCGTCCAGGCCCATGGCCCGCGCGAGCAGGCCCAGCTCGCCTTCGTCCAGGTTCGAGAAGCTCAGGCGCGTGCGGTAGCGTGATCCCCGCTCGAGCACGAGGTAGGGACGGCCCAAGCTCGACGTCGAGCCGAAGTCGTA
>CAZKWG010001031.1:1670-2234 GCA_964556105.1 uncultured Enterobacterales bacterium
CCCGACCGCGGGTCCGTATACGCGCGGGCCGGTGCGCATGTGAACACGCGGGGCGTAGGGTGCAGGGAGATCCTCGATCAGCAGGCGCGGCGAGGTACCGGCGGCGGGCAGGGCGTCGTCGAAGCCCACTCGCCCGCGGAAGCTGGCACGGCCCTGGTTGACCATCCCGAAGAGGCCGCTGGCGACGCTCAGCTCGTCCTCGGGGCGCTCGGAGCGCCAGTCACCACCGGTGAGCCCCTCCACCAGGGTGCGGATCGTGCCCTTCAGCGAGCTGCCCGGCAACAGTGGGGCCCGCCCCTGCCACATCACCAGATCCTCGGCGAGCACCTCCTCTCGACGTCCGTTCACGTTCCGCGCAGCGGCCACCAGCGTCCCGCTGCCGACACGCCAGCGGTCTATCGCCTCCAGCTCCAGCTCCAGCGCGCCCGACCAGCGCTCAGGCCGCAGGCGATCGTGGCTGAGCGCGCGGATACCGGGGCCAGAGCGCCTGGGCACGGGTGGCATACTCACATAGTTGGATGGCGTAGGCTCGGGCATCTCAGCGCGCCTCCCCGGGGCTGAAGC
>CAZKWG010001032.1:0-2233 GCA_964556105.1 uncultured Enterobacterales bacterium
CACTTCGCCGTGCTGGTAGGGGCTCATCGTGCCGGGATCGACGTTGATGTACGGGTCCATCTTGAGGTTGACGACGCGCAGCCCGCGCGCCTCGAGCAGCGCGCCGATCGCCGACGCCGAGAGCCCTTTGCCGAGCGACGAGAGCACACCGCCCGTCACGAAGATGAACTTCTTGCGCATGTGAACCTCAGGGATGGTCTTCAGAGGTCAGGGACGCCAGGCTCTCCCAGGATCGCGCGCACGCGCGCCAGATCATCGGGCGTGTCTACCGAGGGAGAGCTTCGGGAGACCGCGACCACGCGCACAGGGATGCCGTTCTCCAGGAGACGGAGCTGCTCGAGCCGCTCCGACAGCTCCAGCGCGCTCGGGGTCAGCGCGGCGAAGCGCAACAGGGCAGGCTTGCGGAACGCGTACATGCCCAGATGCACCCACCAGGGTCCCCCGTGCGGGATGGGAGCGCGAGAAAAATAGAGCGCGTGACCGCGGGTGTCTGTAACCACCTTCACGCGCGCGGTCTCCTGCGCCTCGGCCGCCGCGAGCGGCGCCATCGCGGTGGACACGTCCGCGTCGGGCAGATCCAGCGCCTCGACCACGGCGTCGATCGTCTCCGGATCGACCAGCGGCTCGTCACCCTGGACGTTGATCACGACATCCACGTCCAGCGAGGCCGCCACGAGGGCGACCCGGTCGCTGCCGGCCTGCAGGTTGGCGGGCGTGAGCACCGCCTCGCCTCCTGCGGATCGCACCGCCATGGCGATGCGCTCGTCGTCGGTCGCGACGAGCACCCGATCCACGCGCTGCGCGCGCTGAACCCTCTGCAGGACGTGCACGATCATCGGCCGTCCGAGCAGAGGCAGCAGGGGCTTTCCCGGGAGGCGCTGCGCGCCGTAGCGTGCCGGTATGACGGCGGCGCAGCGAACCCGGGTCGAGGCCACTAGCGCTTGCTGAACTGGAAGCGCTTGCGGGCGCCGGGGCGGCCGTACTTCTTGCGCTCGACCTCGCGCGCGTCGCGCGTGAGGAAGTGCTGCCGCTTGAGCACCGGGCGATAGGCCGGGTTGAGCTGGCAGAGCGCGCGGGAGAGGCCCATGCGGATCGCCGAGGCCTGCCCGGTCATGCCGCCGCCGTTCACGTTCACGATCACGTCGTACTCGCCGAGCGTGGACGTGAGCTGGAGCGGAGAGCGCAGCATGTACTTGTGCGTCTCGGAGTGGAAGTAGTCTTCCACCGGACGCTTGTTGATGATGACCTTGCCGTGGCCGGGGCGCAGGAAGACGCGCGCCACGCTGGTCTTGCGGCGGCCGGTGCCGTAATACTGGGTCAGGGTGCCCATCAGGAGTGCCTCAAACGGTGTCAGGGAAAGGCTGGGGCTGCTGCGCCTCGTGGGGATGCGTGCCCCCCGCGTAGACCTTCAGCTTGGTGATGACCGTGCGCGCGAGCCGGTTCTTGGGCAGCATTCCCTGCACCGCGAAGCGGATGAGCCGGTCAGGGTGCGAGCCCAGCAGGTTCCGCGCGCTGCGGCTGCGCAGCCCGCCCGGATGACCGCTGTACTGGTGGTAGTGCTTCTGGTCCAGCTTGCGGCCGGTCAGCACGATCTTGTCAGCGTTGAGCACGATGACGAAGTCGCCGTTGTCCACGTGGGGCGCCCAGTCAACCTTGTGCTTGCCGCGCAGGACGGTCGCGATGCGCGTCGCCAGGCGACCAAGCACCTGATCCTTTGCGTCGATGATGTACCAGCCGCGCGTGACCTCGGCGGCCTTCGGAAGGGTCGTGCTCATTCCTCACCCGTTCGTGAACTTGTCGTCTTGTAGCCGGGCTCTCGAGAGGCTTTTTCTCGCCGGACCGGGGAAGCGTCCTGCGCTGCCCAGCGCGCCGGGGCGCGAACGCACCCGGGAGCAGGGCCGACGCGTGCAGGGGTACCCCTGGCGACGGACACCGCTACCTAGTCGAACCGAGGCCGGCTGTCAAGCGGTCTGGGCCGGGAGCGGGAATCGAAGCGGCTTCGTCGAGCGCCAGCAGAGAGGCCCAGAGGCCGGTGAAGTCGGGGTTGGCACGCGCCGCCTCGAGCAGCCGCGCGCGCCCGCCCGCCGTGTCTCCCGCCTTCACCTGCTGCCAGGCCCGCGCCCAGGCCAGCGACGCGGCGCCCGGCGCGGTGGGCTCCGTGACCCGCGCCTCACCGGCCGTCAGCCAGCGCTCGGCCGCGGGCGCGTCCCCCGCCTCCAGCGCCAGCGCCGCC